>JAIRPQ010000082.1 GCA_031256875.1 Eubacteriales Family XIII. Incertae Sedis bacterium
CACCAGCACCGCCCACGCCCGAACCAGCACCGCCGCTCGCGCCACCCGAACCCGCGCATCCGCCGCCTGCGGGAGTCAGCACATACCCCACAGGCTCGGGAGTGTCGTGGCTGACCGGCACGGTCTGCACATCTATATCGCCCACCGTGAACCTGTCACCCGCCGCGAAGCTCTCGCGCCTGCCCTCCGATATGAGAAGTCGCGTGCCGCGCCCCGATCTGGCGTTTTCCCATGTGCCGCCGCTCGCGAAAACGCTCGCGCCGTCCAGCCTGTTCGCCACAGCCTGCGCCCCGCTGATATGGTCGGAATGCTCGTGCGTGATGAGAATAGCGCCCACCTCGTCGGGGTCGGTGTGCGCCCTGACGAGCCCCTCCGCCACGCGCCGCGCGGGGATGCCCGCGTCAATAAGTATCGCCGTGCTGTCCGTCCGCACGAGATACGAATTGCCGCTGCTGCCGCTGGCTATGGAACAAAAACGCAAAGACATATTTCGCTTACCTCATTCACGGCACGCGCCATGCGCCGCGCCGATATTTCTCTACTGATTAAATTATTGGATGCCTGCCGCCTTCCAGCCAAGCTGCGCACCTGGCCTATTGGCGCAATAACATCTTAATCTAGCCGGACGGATTTGTCCAATCCCGCGGGGAGCGCAGGCGCACACGGACACCCGCGCAGCGCCGGCATGGAGCCGCCGCAACCGTTCCGAGATGCCCTTTTATTACCGCGTCGATTTATGCTATGATAGAAAAATGAACAAGAATATGAACAAGAATACGAACAAGAAACAGACAAACATCTACACGGACGGAGCGTGCGCGGGCAACCAGAGCGACAGCAACCTCGGCGGCTGGGGCGCGGTACTGGAATACGGCGCGCACCGCAAAGAGGTCTGGGGCGCGGAGCGCGACACGACGAATAACAGGATGGAGATGAAGGCGCTCGTAGGGGCGCTCGGCGCGCTGACCAGGGACGGGCTCGCCATAAACGTTTTCAGCGACAGCTCGTACCTCATGGAATGCTTCCGAAAAAAATGGTACGTGAAGTGGCGTGCCAACGGCTGGCTGACCGCGAAGAAGGAGCCGGTCGAAAACCGCGACCTCTGGGAAACCCTGCTCCCATATCTGGACCTGCACGACATAAATTTTTATCGCGTTAAGGGGCATGTTTCGCTTTCAGGCACCGCCGCGCAGCTCGGCAAGGTCTACGGAAAATTCAAGGAATGGAACGGCGAAGATTTTTCATACGAGGATTTTTTGCACGTTACCGAGATGAACAACCTCTGCGACGAGCTGGCCAACAAGGGCATCGACTCGCTGCGCTAGCGCGGCTTCGTGTATAATATATAATTATGATTGAACTTGAACAGATAAAATACGAGCTTGCGGATGCGCGGGCGCAGCTGGCGGAGCTTCGGGCAGCGCTAGGATACGATACGCTCGCGGACAGGCTGAAGGACATCTCGGCCGAGAGCGAGAAGGACGGATTCTGGGACGACCACGAGGCCGCGCAAAAACTCCTGAAGGAGCGCAAGGCGGTGGACGACAAGGTGAAGGGCTACGACAGCCTTGCCTCCGAAATCGACGACATCGAAATCCTGATAGGCCTTGCGGAGGAGGAGAACGACGAATCGCTCGTGCCGGAGGTGCAGGGCGCTTACGACAAGTGGCGCTCGGATATCGATGGTCTCCGCATACGCACGCTGCTTGACGGCGAGTACGACCTGAACGGCTGCTACGTCGAAATCAACGCCGGCGCGGGCGGCACGGACGCGCAGGACTGGGCGGAGATGCTGCTGCGCATGTATATCAGGTGGACGGAGCGGCGCGGCTACAAGACGAAGATGCTCGACCTGCAGGACGACACGGTGGCGGGCATCAAGAGCGCACGCTTCTCGGTCGAGGGCGAGTACGCCTACGGTTATTTGAAAAACGAGCAGGGCGTACACCGTATCGTGCGCATATCGCCGTTCGACAGCTCCGCGCGCAGGCATACCTCATTCGCGTCCGTGGCCGTGACCCCCGAGATAGACGACGACATCAATATCGAAATCAACCCCGACGATATCAGGGTGGACACGTTTAGGTCGAGCGGTGCGGGCGGCCAGCACGTCAACAAGACCGACAGCGCCATACGCATCACGCACCTGCCGACGAATATCGTCGTGACCTGCCAGAACGAACGCTCGCAGCACCAGAACAAAGAGGTCGCGATGAAGGCTCTGAAATCCAAGCTCTACGAGCTGGCTCGCCAGGAGCAGAAGGAAAGCCTGGACGAGCTGAAGGGCGACTACGGGCAAATCGCGTGGGGCAGCCAGATACGCTCCTACGTTTTCCACCCCTACTCGCTCGTGAAGGATCACCGCACGAACGCGGAGAACGGCAACGTGCAGGCGGTCATGGACGGCGACCTCGACACCTTCATCAACGAAAAACTGAAGGCGCGCGACTGAGCCGCAACGATAAAAGCTAACAGTGTTAGATAATAACCGAATCAATAACGTAAACGATAACAAAAACAATAACAGGCATCCAATAACAAGGAGAGAAATTTGTCAGGCGGGAATAATCGCAGAAAAATAGACACCGTTGTATTTGACTTCGACGGCACGCTCGTAGATACGAACGACGCCGTGCTTGAATCGTGGCAGTACGCCGCGCGCGAAATCCTCGGATGCGAATTTCCATACGACAAGCTGAAAGCCACGCTTGGCGAACCGATAATGCGAACCGTAGCCGCCCTTTTCCCTGGGCAGGACGCAGGCGCCGTGGTCGAGGCTTATCGGGCGTTCCACCACGAGCATTTCGAGGATATGATAAAAATTTTTGATGGCGTCCACGACATGCTTGAAGCCCTGCGTTCGGACGGGTACAAGCTCGGCGTTGTGACGAACCGGCTGAGATACACCACGGAAATCGGGCTTGACCAGTTCGGCCTGGCGAAATATTTCGGCGCCGTCGTGACGGTGGGCGAAGCTCCGAAGGACAAGCCCGAGCCCGAGCACATCTGGTTCACCCTGGACAAATTGGGCAGCAGCCCCGACAGGGCGGTGCTCGTCGGGGACAGCCAGAACGACATCATCGGCGGGCACAGGGCCGGCCTCGTATCAGTCAGGGTCAACTGGGCGGTCGCGACCGACGAAGGTTTTGGCGACAAGGCCGCAGAGCCGGACTTCTCCATAGACACGCCCGCCGGCCTTCTGGCGGTGATAGCGGAGCTGAACGGACGAGCCTGATCGGTTGATTGTTTTTTGATTATCTTTTTCCCCACTGCGCGTAGAGCGTGAGGGTGCCGGCTTTAGTCATCTTGGTCTGCGAGGTGGCTTTCTTGCCGCCGCTCTTGGAAGTGTACCAGCCCGTGAATCTGTAGCCCGTGCGTTTCGGCGCGGGGAGCTTGCCGAGCTTGCTGCCGTATTGGACTTTTTTCGCGGCAAGGCCGCGCGGGAGCTTCTCCCCTTTGTTCACGTTGAATTTGACCGTGAATTTTTTCGCGTTCCAGTGGGCGTAGAGCGTGTGCGCCGAGCTGTTTGATACCGTCGTGGACGATGTGATTTTCGCGCCGCCGTTTTTTGCCGTGTACCAGCCGGCAAAAGCGTAGCCTGTCCTTGTGGGCGAGGGTGGGAAGGCGTAATTAGCGCCGACGGTTTCGGTTACGGCCTTTTTCTTTTGCCCGCCGATCTTGCCGCCCTGCGCGTCGAACACAACGGACACGACGGATATGGCCGGCTGCTGTGCGCTTGGTGTAGTGGGCGCGGGGCCAGGCTCACCAGGCTCTGGGCCAGGCGTCTCGTGCGCGGGCGGTGTATTCTGATCGCCGCCGTTGCCATTACCATCCCCGCCTACATCGTCCCCGCCATCGCCGATGTCACTTGCGTACTCATAATAGACGGGCACATTGCTCACTCCCCTGAAGAACGTTGATACGAAAAGCCACGCTTCCCGCCCGCCCGTATCGATGACATTCTGTGCGTTTTTCGCGAGCGGCATGATGTCGGCTCCGCCGTCGCCCCTATGCTGTACATCGCTCGACGGATTCATCAGCGCCACATAGTACCTCGTAGCTCCGGCCGTGTCCGTGCTGTCGGCCACCTTTATTTTCAGGTAATTGCCGGACGCCCCCGCCGGCGGTGCCAGCCGGTATAGCTTTTCGCAGCTCACCTTATCCGGCGCGGAAGCCGTGCCGGAATAGCCCGTCAGAGAAACGGAGCCGCCGCTCGCCACGGCGGGCACGGGCGCGGCGCCGGAAAGCAGTATAGATGAACCCGAAACATAGTTGTATAGCTCTCCCTTCGCACCACTCATCCCGAAAGCGTCTCTGAACCCCCAGAGGTTGTCCGTGCCGTACGTTCTGGTATACAGCTTGGGCATCTTTACGTCCTGTGCGGGCGGCTTAACGAGAAGGCCGCCGTCGGACGCGAACGTCTCCATGAACAGGCTGTATACGGCATGAAGCGCGTCCTTATCCGGCAGCGCCTGCAGGCTCGCCACGCGGCTGCCGAGCGCGGCCTTCAGCATACCCCCCACGGCGGTTTCCATGCTCCGCTGCAAGATAGCCTGCTTGTTGTTATTAAATTGTACGGTGTCGGAGGCGGGCGGGTAACTTGATGATAGATAGGCATACAGGCGGTGCGCGAAATCCCCGCCGCTCAGCTTGTATGTGTTCATCGCGAACAGCTTTTCCATGCCGTAGCTTTTCAGGTCGCCATGCGTGAAGAAGTCGCTGAAACCCTGCCCTGTCCCCGTGTTCGCCGCGGCAAAGCGTATCCTTCCAAATTCGGCGATTTCGGTGTCGGGCTCGGTATAGTATGTGGCGGCAAGCTCGCTCAGCGATTCGTCGAACCAGGCAAACTTGGGTCCATCGTCTTGATTTTCGGCACGATATATTCCGTAGTAAGTGAAGAAGAGCAGGTGCTGAAATTCGTGGGCAAGCGTACTATACATCCCGCGCGGGTTCGTCGAGAACTCCTCATAGCCCTGCGACGCACCGATGTCCACATGCAGCATATCGATAGGCTCGCACCCACCCGTAAAGTCATTGCTGTAATAGTTCCTGCCCGAAAAATAACCAGCCGTATACGTATTGGTGTGACCACCCCCATCCCCATTTATATCATAGAGAACAAAATTGATCTTGCCGTCTTGTCCTATATCTCCTATATAAGGCAGATTCCACCACGGAGTATTCACAAGCACTCCGCTATGCGCGCCGAACCCCGTGGCAGGGTCGGTCATCCGCTCATATATCTCGTCGAAATTTTCCGCTATCTCCTGCGCCATGACTGCGGTGAGCTCCTTGAGCTTGCAGGTGCTGTCATCGTGGGTGCCTACCTTGGCCAAGTGGTAGGCGTCGTCGTTTATGACCCAGACATTCGTGTGGTCGCTCTGCGCTTTGAGTATTGCGGGCAGGCTCGTGAAGAAGTTCATGCCTATGTTGACGTCAAAATACTCGGTATCGTCCTCACCGTATGTTTTCGTGGGAATCGCCTGTGGCGCGGCCTGGACATCCTTTGGAGCGCGGCCTGTCTGCGCGGGCAAAAGACCTGTTTCGTCATGCTCAGCGTGGACGATGCCGGACTCGGCTAGGCATGCGGTGTGAAGTCCGGACAGAGCCTCCAGTCCGGAAGCGAGGGAGCTTTCGTATTCGCCACGCGCCCTTTCGAGAGCAGCTTCAAACTCGGCAGCCCCTGCCACAGCGTCAGTCGCGCTGCCTGACGCGGGCGCGGAAATTTCCTCAAACGCAGCTTTATCATATACGGGATTTTTTTTCGCGGGTTCCGCGAAAGATACGGAAAAGGCGGATGCGGCGATGAGCGAAACAATGAACGCGACTGTGAACAAGCGGGTCAAAAAGCTGCGGCAACGATGCATATCCTATCTCTCCATTTCACTATACTCCACCACATTCTGCCATTGCCGCGGAAGTGCGCCCCTCATAAAACCAGGTTCCGAAACTTCGCGTTAGCCTATCCCAAAATCAAGACAGCAAGTCCGCCGCAAACATTTTTAGCCATTAAAGTATATCATGCGTTATAATAATAGAAAAGCAGTTTTTTGTAGCCGTGCCGCGCATACCGAACCTAGCCGGACACCGGGG
>JAIRPQ010000133.1 GCA_031256875.1 Eubacteriales Family XIII. Incertae Sedis bacterium
AGCACCAATGAAGGCAACATCAGGTACACATACAACGGCGTGGAGCGCTTCTGCACTTACAAAAAACTGCGAAGCTCCTCCGTGGGCTGGGTTATCGCGCTGGTGGCCCCGCTGCCCGAAAGCCCCGCGGCGGGCATCAAATGGGATCTGCTGCTCGCAACGCTGCTGCTGCTCGGCGTGGGAGTGGCCATAGCCATCTTATCGTCCAACACGGTGGCCCGACCGTACCAAAAAATACGTGAACAGAAGAAGCATCTTGAGGAATTGCGCCAGGTCGCGGAGAGCGCCTCCGAAGCCAAGTCGAACTTCCTCGCGAACATGAGCCATGAGATGCGCACGCCGCTGAACGCGATAATAGGTCTGTCGGAGCTGACGCTCGGATCGGATCGCATTGACGATGAGAGCTATCAAAATGTAGAAAAAGTGTATAATTCAGGCATGAATCTGCTCGGCATAGTCAACGATATCCTCGACCTCTCCAAAATCGAGTCAGGCAAATTTGAAATAATTGAGGACGACTACGACATACCGAGCCTTATCAACGACACGGCCATCGTCAATATGATGCGCATAGGATCCAAGCCTATCAAATTTAACATAGACCCGTCGCCGGAACTGCCGAACAAGCTCCACGGCGACGAGCTGCGCCTGAAGCAGATATTCAACAATATGCTGTCAAATGCCTTCAAGTACACGGAGAAGGGCAGCGTCGACTGGCGGCTGTATACTGAGCGCGACGCGGGCGGGCTGTGGCTCGTTTCCGAGGTCAAGGACACGGGCATCGGAATCCGCCCCGAGGACATGAAGCGGCTGTTCGAGGACTACAACCAGGTGGACACGAAAAGCAACCGCAAAATCGAAGGCACGGGGCTGGGGCTTTCGATTACAAAGAGCCTCGCGCAGCTGATGGGCGGCGACATAGAGGCGGAAAGCGAATACGGCAAGGGCAGCACGTTCACGCTGCGCGTCAGGCAGGGCGACATCAGCAGTCCGGCCATCGGATCAAAGGTGGCGGAAAACCTGAAGTCCTTCGACTTCACGGCCAGCAAGCGCACCCGAAACGAGAAGCTCGTCCGCGTCTATATCCCCTACGCCCGCGTCCTCGTCGTGGACGATGTGGCGACAAACCTGGATGTCGCGCGCGGCATACTAAAGCCCTACGGCATCACGGTGGACTGCGTGACCAACGGGCAGACGGCGGTCGATATAATCAGCGCGGGAGAGCCCGTGTACGACGCGATATTCATGGATCATATGATGCCGGGCATGGACGGCATAGAAGCGACGCGCATCATCCGCGAGGAAATCGGAACCGACTATGCGAAGAACCTACCGATACTCGCGCTGACCGCGAACGCCATCGCGGGCAACGACGAGATGTTCCTGAACGCCGGATTCCAAGCCTTCCTCTCAAAGCCTATAGACATCATGGCGATGGACACCGCTGTCCGCCGCTGGGTGCGCAACAAGGAAAAGGAACAGGCATGGCTTGAGGAAACGGGTATGCCGCTGAGCGAGAGACAGTTCAAGGCAGACCGCAGATCCGGAGCCGACAGGCGAAGCGGCAGCGACCGCCGCAAAAATCCACGCGGCCCTGAATCGGGCGCGGAGTACGGCGGGCAGCCGGCCGAACCCGCTCCCGACGCATCTCTGTTCAAAGACAGGCCCATAGACGGCGTGGACGCGGAGCTGGGCATCAGCCGTTTCGCGGGCGACACGGGCATCTACATGCAAGTGCTGCGTTCCTACTCAGAGAACACGCCGGCTCTCATTGACACGCTCACAGAGACGAACATCACGGATCTGTCCGGCTACGCGGTCATAGTACACGGCATCAAGAGCAGCAGCCGCAGCATCGGCGCGGAAGATGTGGGCGCGAAGGCGGAGGCTCTCGAAAAGGCGGCGAAAGCGGGCGACGAGGATTTCGTGAAAGCCGAACACGAGGGGTTCGTGGCCGAAACGCGCACGTTGCTCACAGAGATAAGCAAATTCTTCGAATCGCAGAACGATGAAAAGCTGCCGTCTATGGCATCGCCGGACGGGGAAGCGCTCGCGGCGCTGCTGGTCGCGTGCGAGGCATTCGACATGGACCAGGTGGACGCGGCAATGGACGAACTTGAAAAATACGAATACGAATCGGACGGCGAGTTGGTCAAGTGGCTGAGAAAACAGCTGGACGTGCTGGACTTCAAGAAGATGGCCGAACGGCTTCGCGAACACATAGGGCCGGCGGAACAGAGCTAGAGCGCCGGCGGGTCGGCGGACGGAGCTAGAGTGCCGCTGGCTGGCGGAACAGAGCCGGAGCGCCAGCGGGCCTGCGGAACGGAGCCGGAGTGCCGCGTGCCGGCGGACGGAGCCAGACAAAATTACAGGAATACGGCAGGACAAAAATACAGTGATAACAGGAGGGCCTATGGGCGGCAACGAAAACACTGCACCACAGGAAGAACGCAAAATCATCATGCTCGTGGACGACAACCAGACGAACCTGAAGGCGGGCAAGGAAATGCTGAAGGACCATTACACGGTCTACCCCGCGCCGTCGGCGCAGATAATGTTCGGGATACTGGAGAACGTGAGGCCCGACCTGATACTGCTCGACATCGAAATGCCGGAGATGAACGGCTACGAAGCCATCAGAAAGCTGAAATCCGACCCCGACTGGTACAGCATACCGGTCATCTTCGTGACCGCGCTGACGGATACGGGGAGCGAGCTTGAAGGGCTGAGTCTCGGCGCTATCGACTACATCCCCAAGCCATTCTCGGGCCCGCTGCTGCTGAAGCGCATCGAGAACCACCTTTTCATCGAAGAACAGAAGGACAAGCTGAAGGAGTGGAACGAGAACCTCGAGAAGATCGTGACGGATCGCACCAAGGAGGTCGTCAAGCTGCAAAACGCCATCCTAGGCACGGTGGGCGACATGGTGGAATTTCGCGACGATGTGACGGGCGGGCACGTGGCGCGGACGCAGAAATATCTGGAGCTGCTCATTGACCAGATGGTTGAGGACAATATCTACCACGACGAGGTGTCAAAATGGAATCTCGACTACCTGCTGCCGTCCGCGCAGCTGCACGACGTGGGCAAGATAGCTATTACCGACCTGGTGCTGCAAAAGCCGGGGAAGCTGACGGAGGAAGAATTTGAAATAATGAAGTCGCACGCCTCCATCGGCATTGATATTATTAAAAAAATCGAGGAGAATGTGGGGTCTACCACATTCCTGAAACACGCGCTGAACATCGCGGGCGGCCACCATGAAAAATGGGACGGCACTGGATACCCCGCAGGGCTGGCCGGCGAGGACATACCTCTCGAAGGGCGGCTGATGGCGATAGCTGACGTATACGACGCGCTGGTTTCCAAGCGCCCTTACAAGGACGCATTCAGCACGGAGAAAGCGAAGCAGATCATAGACGAGGGCAGCGGCACACAGTTCGACCCGAAGGTCATAGCCGTGTTCGACAAGGTCGCGGACAAATTCGCGGAGGTGGTAAAGAACGGCGGCGCGTAAGTGCGCTGCATAGGTACGACGATGGGCCGCTCGCCGCAACAGTATGGCGAGCGGTTTTTTATTTGGGTGGCGGGCGGATGGCGGGCGGATGGCGGGCGGTTTATTATTTGGGTGGCGGACGGATGGCGGTCGGTTTATTATTTGGCTTGCGGGCGGATGGCGGTCGGTTTATTATTCCTTTACACGGGGCGCGATTAGTGGTATATTATTGTGAGTGGTTTTGGCACATTTCTTGCGTATTCACTGTTAACAGTGCGCGGGGGTGCTTTCGTGGAATAATGCGCAGCGTGCGCGTTGGGCGGGAGATAATACTATGTATCTCGGCTATGAGCTAAGAATCGAACAGAAGCAGACACTGGCTATGACGCCTGAGTTGATACAGGCGATAAAAATTCTTCAATACAATATTCAGGAGCTGAACGAGTACGTGGACGACCAGCTTCTGTCCAATCCGATGCTCGAATTGGATACGTTAGGCAAGACTCCTGACGGCGCGGGCAAGGTAGCGGGTGCGGCGGACGAAGGCGGATGCGCCGAGCAGACGGCGGCAGCGGCCGAGGGTGCGGGCAATCATGAAAACCATGACGAGGAGAAGCGGCGCGAAGACTTCGACTGGAAGGAATATCTCCAGGCGCAGGAGTACGACGATGTGAGCTACGCCAATATCAAGCCGGCTCCCTCCGAGCAGACGGACGATATCTCATCGTTCGCGCAGAACAAGACCTACGGAACCACCCTTATCGACCACCTCATCTCGCAGCTGGGATTTTCAGACCTTCGGGGCAAGGCGTACGAAATCGGCGAGTACATCATAGAGTCGCTGGACTCCAACGGCTACCTGACCATGGAGGCGGGCGATATCGCAGAGCAGCTCGGCGTCAGCGAGGAATGCGTGAACAGCATCATCGCCACTATCAAGACCTTCGACCCGACGGGGGTCGGCGCTTCCAGCCTACAGGAATGCCTGCTCCTGCAGCTTGAGGAACGCGGCGAGGACACCGACATCGTAAGGACCATCGTAAACAACCACATCGAGGACATTGCCGCGGGCCGCATGGCGCTGATAGCAAACAAATGCGGCATTACAAAGGATGAGGTGCGCGAGATAGCGGACACCATCAGACAGCTGGAGCCGAAGCCGGGCAGGGCTTTTCACGACGGCGCGGACACGAGCTATATTATTCCGGATGTCATCGTGGAGAAATCCGCGGACGGGTATACGGCAACGGTAAGGGGTGACGAAACGCCGAGGCTTATTATCAGCCCTTATTACAAAAGGATATTGAAGAACGAGGACAAGGATTCGCCGGCGGCGCAGTTCCTTTCCCATAGGCTCAGCAGCGCGGTCTGGCTCATCAGGAGCATAGACCAGCGCAGGAACACGATAGGCAAGATAGCGGACGCCATCGTAAGGCATCAGGAAGAATTTCTAAATAAAGGAACAAAATACCTGCGCCCGCTGACGCTGAGAATGATTGCGGACGATGTGGAGATGCACGAGTCCACCGTCAGCCGCGCGGTGAACGGGAAATATATGCAGACCCCTCGGGGCGTGTTCGAGATAAAATATTTCTTCTCGCGCGGCACGGGCGCGAACAGCGCCGAGAAGGTGGCGTCGGGCGGAATCAAGGCGTACATAGAGGAGCTGATAGCTTCCGAAAATCCCGCGTCGCCATTTTCCGACCAGTGCATCGCCGACAAGCTGCGCATGGACGGCATCAATATTTCAAGGCGGGCCATCGCGAAATACAGAGACGAGATAGGCATCCCTTCGTCGTCAGCGCGGCGGCGTGACTAGGGGGCGACGAAACCAGGAGCGTAGCCGGATGCGGCTTGGCTCATATCCGGCTTCATATCAGGATTCATATCCTACTTCATATCAGGATTACGCGCGCTTCGGCTTCCGTTGCAGCGATATCGCCGCGCCTGCGGCACAGACGCACACGAACACGATGAACCCCGTGCGCATGCTCTGAATCAGCCCGTCCGCGCCCGCCTCGCCGATTGGCACATGCCCTATCACCACATTCATTATTATTGTTATTATCGCCATGCTGACCACCTGCCCCATCGTGCGCATGGTGCTGGTCAGCGAGGAGGCCACGCCGTAGTCCCTCGGCTGCACGCCGGACATGATGGCGTTCGTGTTCGGGGACGAGAACAGCGCGACGCCGAAGCCGCAGGCCGCGAGATTGGCGAGTATCGCCCATATAGGGGTGGCGGCGTCCATGAATATGAACACGGCAAGCGAAGCCGTGCAGACGCCCATCCCAAGCGACGCTATGCGGTACGGTGAATGCCTGTCGGACAGCCTTCCCGCGACGGGCGAAACGATGGCCTGCACGATCGGCTGAATAATAAGCACCAAGCCCGACACGTCCGCACCATAGCCCTTGACCATCTGCAGGTATATCGAGAGCAGGTAGCCCACCGCGAAGGTGGCGCCGTAGTTGAACAGCGCGGCGAGGTTCGACAGCATGAAATTGATGTTCTTGAACAGGCGTATCTCGATGACCGGATTGTCCGCCTTTATCTCGAATTTGACGAACATAAAGAGAAGCGCGATGCCTGACGCCGTGAGTATGTACGAGGCGGCGCTCTGGGTAAAAATCGTCAGGCCGTACATGAGCGTCACGGCCCACGCGATATAGAGCAATATTCCAACCGAGTCCATATGCTTCAGCGAACCCTGCCCTTTCGCCAAGCTTTTCGGCAGCTTCGAGAACGCTATGACGAAGGCCGCCAGCGCCACCGCGCCGCTCAGCGCGAAGGTATACCGCCAGCCCAGATGATGCGTTATCAGACCGCCGACGACCGGCCCGACCGACAGCCCCGTATAGATGAACGCCACGGATATGCCGAGTACGCGCCCGCGCTTTTCGGGCGGGTAGACATCCGCTATTATCGCCGTGTTGGTGGCGAATATCATCGCCGTGCCCACGCCCTGGAACACGCGGAAGGCGACCAGCATAGAGAGCGACGCGGACATCGCGCACATGCCGGACATCGCGCCGAAAATGAGTATCCCTATCACGTATATGCGCCGTTTCCCCGAAATGTCCGCGAGCCGTCCGAACGGCACGGAGAGCGCGACAACGCAGAGAAAATACGCGGTAACAGTCCACGACAGCTCCGTGGCTGCGCTGTGAAATTCCCGCCCTATGACGGGTATAGCGATATTCAGCGAACTTGCGGCAAATGCGGTCACAAAGGATGTGGCGATGACCGTGAACATCACGGCGCGCCGCTCACGCGCGGTTTGATCTGTTTTATTTTGCATGGATATATTATATCAGATTATGGCTCCCAAAAATAAAAGCGAAAATCCGCAAATTCCCCCTTGACATGGTGCTGCAATCCCCTTATAATAAAAAGCATATATTTCATATATGCATAGTATGATATATGTGTGGCCGGCATGAACCCGGTTATGAACAACAATGAAACGGCTCAACCACCGCAAAAGAGAGCTGAACCGTTTCGAGCAACCCGACAGGGTTACAATATGATTATACACCCTGTCGCCATTTTTGGAACAGGGTTTTTTAGACCCGGAAAGGAAGGCTGTCATGAAGAAACAGCACTTATTTTTGAGCGTATTGCTAGCTACCGTATTAACTCTATCCCTCGCCCTCTCCGCATGTGGCGGAACTGACAACGACTCCGAGGCCGCGGCAGGCAGCGATGCCGAAAAGTCGGAAAAAATCAAGGTAGCGCTCGTGCTTCCAGGTTCGATCAGCGATGCCAGCTGGAACGCCGGCGCATACAATGGTCTGACATACATCGAAGAAAACCGCGATGATGTAGAAACGGCTTATGTGGAAGAAATCTCCAACGAGAAGGCCGAGGCCACTCTCGTCAACTACGCCGAAGAAGGTTATGACCTTATTCTCGCATTTGGCAGCGAATACACGGAGAGCATCAAGAATGTGGCGGCGCAGTACCCTGACGTGTATTTTGCGAACACCGACCAGGGCGAAAATCTGGGGCTACCCGAGAATGCCACCACTTTCGCGGCGGACGAGAGCGCAGCCTCATATATTGTCGGAGTTCTTGCCGGATATCTAAGCAAATCAGGGACGGTCGGAACCGTGGAAGGTTTTGAGTCGCCCGATCTTTCGAGCAATACCGTGAACTATTTTGCCGGATTCAAGTCGATTAAGCCGGACGGAAATACGCTGAACTCATATGTCGGCTCATGGAGCGATGTCGAAAAAGCGAAGCAGACTGCGCTGGCGCAGATTGAGCAAGGCGCCGACTTCATCTATGCAAGCGGCGACGCCATAGGGCTTGGGATCATCGACGCGTCCAAGGAAAAGACCATCTACGTTGCCGGCTATGGCACGGATCTCAATTCGCTTGCTCCGGAAAATATCGTTACGAGCGTGATTTGGAATACCGGAATCACCTACAACCACATCATAGACGATATAAAGGCAGGCAGCTTCAAAAACACCATTTACCGCGAAGGACTACAGGAAGGCGCCGTAACCCTGGCGGATTACCATGGAACAGTTCCTGATGACATCGCCGCAAAGGTGGAAGAAATCAAGGAAAAGATCTTCAATGGCGAAATCAAGCTTGGATAAAATCAGGGAATTGGATAAATGTCGAATATCCTCGAACTAAGGAATATATCAAAGTCGTTCGGCACGGTACGCGCGAACGATGCGATAAGCATGAGTGTGGCTAAAGGTCATACTCATGCCCTCCTCGGCGAAAACGGGTCAGGAAAGACGACCCTTATGAATATACTCTTCGGCCTGGTGAAGCGCGATGCCGGAGAGATATTCATCGGCGGAGAGGTGGCGGAAATCGATTCCCCGCTTGATGCCATCAGGCGCGGAGTCGGTATGATCCATCAGGAATTCATGCTGATTCCTGAGCTTACGGTTGCGGAAAACATTCTGGTCGGCGTTCTTGAAAAAGAAAAGAATATAGACATAAAGGCTGAAAGAAAGCGCGAGGAGGAATTGGCGGCGGAGTTCGGGCTCGCGGACAAGCTCAATGTAGCGGTGTGCAGGCTATCGGTCGGGGAGCAGCAGAAGGTTGAAATCATCAAGACGTTCAGGCAAGGCGCGAAAATAATAGTGCTTGACGAACCCACCAGCATGCTTACCCCGCAGGAATCCGACTACCTGTTCGAACTTCTGAACAACCTGACCATAGCCGGCGCCACCATTATCCTTATCACGCACAAACTCGAAGAAGTGTTGCGGTACAGCGACGATGTGACCGTATTGCGGCAAGGAAAAGCGATAGCGTCTCTTGAAAGCAAGAATACGGACAAATACGAGCTTGCGGAAAAGATGACAGGACGCGAAATACTTTTTGAGCTAAAAGAAAAAAATACTAAACCTCGTGCCAAGCGCGTCAGCATAAACCGTTTGTCGTTAACGACCCGAAGCGGCAGGCATATATTAAAAGACGTAACATTAGACATACGCGAAGGCGAGATATTGGGCATCGCAGGAGTGGACGGAAACGGACAGAATGAGCTGGCCGAAATTCTGGCAGGGGTTCGCAAAGCCACCGGCGGAAGCTATGAAATAGACGGCGTTCCGGCAGACGGTGGCGCACGCAAACTTTCGGAAAGCGGCGTTTCGTACATCCCCGGCGAGCGAATTGATGTAGGCTGCGCGTCGAGCTTGGCAATTGCGTCAAATCTGATTCTGAAAAATTACGATATGGCGCCACACTCAAAGCACGGCATTCTGAATGAAGGCGCGATAAAAAAGACCTCCGACAAGCTGGTTTCTGAGTATCAGGTGAAAACGCCGTCCACAGGCATCCCTGTTTCGTCACTTTCAGGTGGCAATTATCAAAAAATAATACTCGCGCGCGAGCTTTCCTCCAACCCTCGTTTCCTCATAAGCGTACAGCCGACGCGCGGGCTTGATATAGGTGCGGTCGAATATGTGCAAAACAGGCTGCTGGAGGCGAGGGAATCCGGAGTCAGCATACTGTTGATTTCTACGGAGCTAGATGAAATTCTCGCGCTTAGCGACCGAATTGCCGTGCTCGGGAGCGGTCAAATCGTAGGGATACTGGAGAATTCGCCGAATATAAATATCGCTGAAATCGGACTTATGATGACCGGCGGCGTACAGCACCTAGAACGTATCGAAGCGGGAGGTACCAGCATATGAGTTTTCCGAGGCTGAATTTTCTTACAATCGACAGGGATAATATCACGAAGAGCCTGTTTCCTGTAGTCGGATTGCTCCTGTCGTTTATCGTTTGCGGTGCGATACTCCCGTTCTTCAACATCAACCCGTTTAGCACCTATGCTTCGATTTTCGGGCGGGCATTCGGAACGATGAACGGGCTGTCCGAAACAATAGGCGCGGCTGTTCCATCTGTCATCGTAGCAATCGGAATCGTTTTCGTCATACGTGTAGGGATATTCAATCTTGGCGCGGAGGGACAGGTAATGTTCGGCGCACTGGGTGCCCAGATTGCGGCCGTCGCGTTCGGAAGCGCCCCTGCGCCTGTAGCGATTTTGCTTACTCTGCTTGGGGGCATGGCATTCGGCGCATTTTGGGCATTCATCCCCGCCATCCTCCGCGTCACACTGAAGGTGAACGAAATCGTGGTCTGCATTATGCTAAACCAGGTAGCCATCTACGCCATCGGTTTTTTGGTTCGGAAGCCACTGAAAGACCCGAATGATTTCAACGCACAGGCGGTGATTATTCCCGAAAACGCTTGGATGCCGCAATTCATAGAGAATACAAAAATCCACTTCGGACTCGCCATAGCCCTCGCCCTCATAGTGTTCATCGCATGGGTGATAAAGCGTACGGTGTTTGGGTTCAGGGTGAATGTCGTAGGGGCGAGCGAGCGCACCGCGGTTTACGCCGGCATACCGGCATGGCGTACTATCCTGCTCACATTTGTCATCGGCGGGGCGATATCAGGCATAGCTGGGGCAAACGAAGTAATGGGCATAGCGCACAGACTACAGGCAACGGTGTCCGGCAACTATGGATGGACGGGCATCACCGTTGCGATGATAGCAAAAAACAATCCATTCATGCTCATCATCGTTTCGGTGCTATACTCCGCCTTGCAGGTCGGGGGCCTTGTGATTCAAATCACACAGCATGTGCCGATGGAGCTTGCGAACATTGTCCAGGCCATGACGGTCCTGTTTGTGCTCAGCTCGGATTTCCTCTACGGGAAATACAGACAGCGCATTGACGGACATGCCGGACAGAGCGCAAAACCGAAAGGGGAACTGGTATGAGTGAGATAATAACAGGGCTGTTTTCGTCGATGTTCGCGCTTTGCGTGCCGCTGCTGATAGCGGCGGAAGGCGAAGTTTTCGTCGAGCGCTCCGGCCAGTTCAACATGGGCATCGAAGGGATGATGGTACTCGGCGCTATCTCGGGGTTTGCGGCGACACTGGCCACAGGCAGCACGCTTCTCGGTTTTATCGCGGGCGGCATTACCGGCGGCTTGCTCGCGATTGCGATGTTCTTGCTGATTTATAAATTGAAACTGGATCTTCTTGTCGTCGCGATAGTTTTCAATTTGCTCGCGGCAGGGGTCACCGGGTTTTTGGCCACTCTTTTCATCAATTCCAGCAGCATTCCCGTAAAATGCAATAAGCTCACCGATTTGCATATCCCATTCCTGTCAGACCTCCCGATAGCGGGCCCTATCCTGTTTTCAAAAAATTACATGGTCTATGTTGCGATTCTAAGTGTGCCTATCATAGCGCATGTCCTATACAAAAGGAAATTCGGGCTTGAACTCCGCGCGGTCGGCGGGAACGCTTCGGCGGCGCAGACCATGGGCATAGACGTATTCAAGACCAGGATGAAATGCTTTCTGATTGGCGGCGTCAGCGGCGGGATAGCCGGAGCGTATCTCAGCCTTACACTTGGGATGTTTGTTGAAAACATGACTATGAACAAGGGCTTCATCGCATTGGCCCTCTGCACTTTCAGTAAAGGCAAGCCATATGGGACGTTGGCGGGCGCACTGTTATTCGCACTCGCCGATTCCATCCAGATCAGATTCCAGCCGATAGATATAGACATTCCATATGAGTTTTTGCTCATGTTGCCATATGTCTTGACAGTTGTCGTCCTTACGATTTCAGCAAAACGCTCACGCGAAGAAAGGAAATATGCATGAAAGCAGCAAAAGACCTGACTGAACTAATCGGCTCCACCCCCCTCCTCGATGTCTCGGATTTTCGGGATACGAAGGCTACCGTGATCGCAAAGCTGGAGATGTTCAACCCTCTGTCGAGCGTAAAAGACCGCATCGCGTACGCAATGATAGACAAGGCCGAAAAGGATGGAGCGTTAAAACCAGGCGCTACCATCATCGAGCCGACCAGCGGAAACACCGGAGTGGGGTTGGCGTTTGTGGCCGCAAGCCGCGGCTATCATCTTATACTGACTATGCCGGAAACCATGAGCATCGAACGCCGGAAGCTGCTCGCCGCGCTTGGCGCGGAGGTCATATTGACAGATGGCTACGATGCGATGTCCGGCGCCATAAAAAAAGCCGCCGAGCTCCATGAAAGCATCCCTGGCTCATTCATGCCACAGCAGTTCGACAATCCTTCGAATCCGGACATACACCGATGTACGACCGCGCCGGAGATTCTTGACGACCTTGATGGCCGCGTGGATATATTTATTTCCGGCGTCGGAACTGGCGGCACACTCACCGGTGTTGGCGAAGTATTGAAGAAAAATAATCCGGACACAAAAATCATCGCAGTCGAACCATTCCAGTCATCCGTTCTTTCAGGTCACGAAAAGGCGCTGCATCGCATACAGGGAATTGGCGCGGGCTTCGTGCCAAATGTATTCAACCGGTCGCTGATCGATGAAATCATCAGGGTTCGGGATGATGACGCCGGAGATATAGCGCGGGAAATAGCCCGAAAAAAAGGGTTGCTATGCGGAATATCCTCCGGCGCGGTGCTGTGGGCCGCATTTGAGGTGGCCGCGCGCCCTGAAAATGACGGCAAAACAATCGTGACCATATTGCCTGACACAGGGGAGCGTTACCTGTCCACGTGGCTCTATGAGGATTTTTCTTCCGATGATTTGGATCGCAAGAAGGAAGAAAAATATAAAAAAACCGAGCGCTCGGCTGCTGATTTGGCCCTGCACTATTTCAAAAACGGGCTGTCATGCAGCGAAGCAATGCTTAAAGCGTTCAACGAGAAATACAGCCTGGGGCTGCCCGATGCCAATCTCAACATAGCGTCCGGTTTCGGAGCCGGCCTGGGCGAATCCGGCTGTGCATGCGGCGCGATGACTGGAGCCATCATGGTTTTCGGACTTATCGCGGGGCGCAAAAAGGCCCACGAATCCAATCGGCTGGTCTTCCTTGCCGCAGGCGAGCTTCATCGACGCTTTGTCGAAAAGAACCGCTCGAGCTGCTGCAGGGTGCTGACACATGGCTGCGAATGGTATAGCGCTGAGCAGAAGGCGCGCTGTGAAGGATATGAAATGACGGCGGCAACGCTCGCTGAGGAGATTATCGAAACCCAGCTGAGCGATTTGATCACGCACGACGCTTGGAAAGCGAAAGCGCAGGGAGGACAATGATGGCACCGACTTTCGAAAATATACCCGTGGAAATACTGATTATTAATGGCAGCCCGCGCCCAAAGAGCAATACGTCCGAATTAATTCGGCATGTCAGCGATGGAATAGCCACTCAGCAGGGAGCCACCATCAGCGAATTCTCTTTTCTGAACGCACATTTCGGCGAGATTGGCTATGAGGACAAGAAGAACTCCTTCGATGAGCTTCTGTCAAAGTGGAAGAGCGCTGACGGCGTTATTATCGCCGCGCCCATCTACACCGCGGATATTCCCGGTGCGGACTATACAGGATTGGATTTACTGGATTCGGCGCTCGAGCCGGACATCGGCTCGGTCGGTAAATACGATAAAGCCGGAGGCGTATTGATACAGGGCAGCGCACCATGGGGGCTTCAGGAACTCGGGGCACAGCATATCATCGAGCGCTTTGTCGGATTGCACACCATTCCGGCAGAGCGGCTGGTCGGCAGGATCGCTGACAAGGAGCGCCCGACAGATGATTTGCTGAGCGCATCATATTCTTTCGGGCAGGACATCGCAAAACACGCCAAGCTCATCAAGCTGGCATACGAACAACCACAAAGCGAACGGGCGAATATCCTCCTGCTGAACGCAGGTGTTGAAAACCCTGACGTAGGAAACGAAATTTCGGCACGGGCAAAGTCCGCAATTGAGGCGGCCGGCGCCAATGTGACGACACATTCATTTATTGGAAAGGCGCTGGAGGGATGCCGCCACTGCATCGGATTCTGTGGCAGCAAAGGGTATTGCCAATACGATGACGATTTCAGCGAATTTCTTTCCAAATGGCTCGCGGCGGACGGCTACCTCACAGTCGTTTCCGCAGATGTCCAAGGCCAGCCCGCCATCGTGCGCCGCGCACTGGATCGCCTGAGCGAACATGTATTTCAGACCGGACTGCGCGAGCTTATTCAAAACGGCGCACCCATGTTCAATTACCCGAAATACTCACGGCCATCAGGCGTTATCTCGTACGGCAGGCGCAGATACGGAGGGCAAACAGAGGCGATTCAAAGCCTGATCGCACATGATGTCCACCGTGGAAACTACCCCATAGGCGGACGCGACCCACACAGCCCGCTTGGGGCAGCGGGATTCGTAGTTCAAGTCTCGCAGCTCGGGTGCGACCAATTCTTTACAGAGGCAATAGATAGGCTGGCAGAGGACGTGGCTGATTTCTCCAACCGAATCCTCACAGCAAAGAAAATTTATTACAATACGATTCCAGAGGCGTTTTATGCGTCGCGTGAAAAAATGGGTGTTAGAGATAAGGAGGTATATAAAAATGAGTTTGGATATTGATGCTTTGCGCAATGAGAAGGTGCGTATACTGGGAATCAGCGGCAGCCCGCGCCATGGCACTACCGACTATTTGACAGAGCTTGCGCTGGAGTCGGCGGCTACCGCTTCCGGCATTGAAACCGATTTTCTGCCACTGCATAAGGTGAAAATCAATCATTGCATACAGTGCGAGCGATGCCTGAAGCTGGATCCAGGGCAGTCTTACGAACATTACTGCCCGCCATTCCATGACGACATGGATGAGCTGATTCCGCGTTTCCTAGCGGCGGACGGCTACATAATAGCGTCCCCTGTTTATGAAATGAACTACACTCCGCTATTGGGGATATTCATGGGCAGGTTTCGTCCGCTTTGGCGCGTGTTCAAAGGCGTCCACCGCAACAAGGTAGGTGGCGCGATTTCCGTGGGCGGCACCAGATACGGAGGTCAGGAGACGACTGTGCAACTCATAAACAGTTTTTTTCTGTTGAATGAAATGATAAACGTGTCGGGTACGTCGGGTGGATACATCGGTGCCTGTGCATGGTCGCAGGACAAGCTTCCGCCAGAGTTTAACGATCCTTCCGGAGAAGAAAAAGTCCGCGATTTGGGCAGGCGGGTAGCCGAGGTGACAAAAATCGTCAAGGCGGGCAGAGCCATCTTCCCCGACGGCAGGCCAAATCTGGACAGCCTAGACGAGAACCCCGTGGCAGAATAATAAGAGGAGGACAGGATGGGTTATTTTGATTTGACAGGCAGGCGCGCTCTGATACTGGGCGCAGGCGGGATCGGCGGAGCCATAGCAAAGGGCGTAGCGGAGGCCGGCGCGGAAGTAGTAATCGCAGATGCGAACAGCGGAAATCTGTCCAAGGCCAAGGCAGAGGCTGAGAGCGTTGGCGGCACGATTCATGCCATACATACCGAAATAAAAAATCGCGATGATGTAGCGGAACTCTACAAGCAGGTTGACGAGACGCTGCCGGAGATTGACCTCTCCGTGAATTCTATCGGCCTCAATGAATATTCCACCGCGCTTGAAACAACCGAAGCGCAATGGAACAAAGTATTCACGGGATTTCTGGACAATGTATTTTGGAGCAATCAGCAGGCAGGAAAGAGGTTTGTGGCGCAGAAGAGAGGAAAGATCGTGAATATAGCCAGCATTTCCGGCATTGTTGTAAACAGCGGATTCAGCTACGCCGCAGCCAAGGCTGGGGTCATCCAGCTTACGAGAGCCCTGGCGTTGGAGTGGATATCGAGCGGCGTATTCGTGAACTCCATCAGCCCCGGCACGGTATACACCGCTCTCACCAAAGATTTTGTGGACGTGCCGGAGGTAAAAAAAGATATAGAGTCAGGCATACCCATAGGGCGAATAGGACAACCGGACGATATAGTTGGCACGGCAATATATCTGCTGTCGCGAGCATCGGACTACGTAGTCGGGCAAAACATCATTGTCGATGGAGGATATACGGTCAGATAGGCGTATCATTATTGGAGGATTATTATTGGAGGATTATTATGAGTATAGAGTATGGTGTATTCAGCACTGCGTTTGGCGCATACGGCATCAGCGAAATAGCTGAAAGGCTGGCGCTGGGCGGGATTAAAACCACGCAATTCTACCCCCTTGTCGGTGGCGAGTGGCTTGGGCCGGAAGCGTTTACCGAAAAGCTGATTCGTGAAATCAATGTGGCTTTCGCAAAAAACAGAGTCGACATCGTCGCCGTGGGCGCGGGCAACCGTTTCGTATCGGCCAATGTGGACGAAGCGAAAAAAACATTTGCGGACACGAAGAAATGGATTGAAATAGCCGCAAAGATAGGGGCGAAGTACGCCGTTATTGAAGCCGGCACCACCCACAGAACCAAGTTCTGGACAGATACGGCCGACAACCACAGCGCTGAAACTTGGCGCGGCGCGGTAAGGATATTCAGGCAACTCGCGAAGCATGCCCAAAAATTCGGTGTGACCATAGGGATAGAGCCTCACCACGCTTCCGTAGTCAGGGACGCGGCGGAGCTTCGCAAGATCATAGATGACGTGGGCGAACCAAACTTCAAGGCGGTAATCGATCCCGCAAATTCCATCACAAAAGAAAATGCGCAAAACCAGAACACTGAATTGGAAACCCTTTTTCAAATAATAGGGGATGATTTCGTACTCGCCCATGCCAAGGACGCGAAAATAGTGAAGGGAAATCCTGAGCTGGGCCCCGCGGGGACAGGAGTTTTGCCATACGGTACATATATCCGCCTCCTGAAAGATTCGGGATACAAAGGCCCACTTCTGCTGGAATACACCGGCGAGGATTTCTCGGCGCCGCTGCGCCACATCCAAAACAGCGCTGTGCCGCCCTTCCTGCGCCCGCTTGCGGAAGGGGATCCCGTGCTCTACGATGCGGTGCAGCGGGTACAGGACATTCATCACGGAACAGCTGGCTCGATTCCGCTCAAATACAGGCTGCTGCTGACAGTCGTAGCGGACACGCTGGCACTCCATCCCGCAGGTGCGGTTGCCTGTGCGAAAGAAGCGCTCGCCGCAGGCGCTACCAGAGAACAAATCGCCGAGGCTATTCGCGTAGCATACGCGGCAGGCGGGTTGCCGCCTGTGCTTGAAAGTATCGATATATATAAAGAAGTAATCATTGACGGTACGGCTCTATGAAGATGATGCCCGAAGAGATAATGCAATATATCGTTGCCGAGACAAAGAAGCGCGACGGCATCTTTGGCGCCGCCGTGGTCTTAGGCGGCGAGATAGTGGCTTTCGGCACAAACCGGATTTTTGAGGAACAGGATCCCTCCGCGCACGGCGAAGTGGTAGCCATCAGAAAGGCGGCCAAGAAGCTAGGTGTCGTATTCCCGAAAGGAACAGTTCTATATACAACCTGCCAAAGCTGTCCGATGTGCGTCGCAACGGCTATATGGGCGGGAATCGAAAAAATATACTACTCCGCAAGCTGCGAGGACAACCATAAAGCCGGCCTGTCCGACCGCCATGTATACGCCTATCTGAGAGGCGACGAAGATCCTGACGTTTTGGAGCAAGAACAAATACTTCCGAAATTAGCAAAGACGGAGCTACTTGCAATCCCCCGCCCGCGAATGTATAATTATTAATAATAATGTATAATTATAAATCGGCATGAGGACGTGAGTTGGAGGAAAAACAGGCATTCTGCCAATAAAGTTATGGACGGATTAATCTATCTGAAAGACGGCACCATCTACAAGGGCAAGGGTTTTGGCGCGGCCGCCACTCGGGTGGGCGAGCTGGTTTTCAACACATCCATGACGGGCTACCAGGGGATTTTGACCGACCCTTCTTACAGGGGGCAGGTCATCAACATGACGTACCCGCTCATCGGCAACTACGGCGTGAGCGACATCGACAACCAGAGCGACCGCATACACGCTTTCGGCTTCGTGACGCGCGACATCAGCTTTCGCCCGTCCAACAGGTGTAGCGTCAAGAGCATCGGCGACTGGCTTTTGGAGCAGGGCGTGCCCGGCGTCTACAATGTGGACACGCGCGCCATCACGAAAAAAATCAGGACCGAGGGGACTCTGGCGTGCGTCATCTCGAACGAGGGAATAACTAAGGACGAAGCGAAGCGCCTGCTGGACGGCGCCGAGCTGCGCGG
>JAIRPQ010000015.1 GCA_031256875.1 Eubacteriales Family XIII. Incertae Sedis bacterium
CGTGCGCGACGGCACCGAGTAGAGGATGACGGGGATTTTCACCGACGCGGCGCAGACCGTGAAATGCTCTATCAGCCCGCGGCGCGAGCATTTGTTGTAGTAGGGGGTCACGTGAAGCAGCGCGTCCGCGCCCACCGCCTCCGCGCGCTTGCTGCCTTCTATGGCTTCCTCCGTCGCGTTGGCGCCGACACCCGCGATGACCGGCACCTTGCCGCCCACGCGCTTCACGGCGAACTCGATGGTGGCGATCTGCTCGTCCCACGTAAGCGTGGATGCCTCGCCCGTCGTGCCGCACGTGACTAGCGCGTCCGAGCCCTCATCTATCAGCCAATCGATTATCTTGCCGTAAGCGTCGTAATCCACCTTGCGGCCGGACTCGCCGAATGGCGTTATAACCGCTACTGCCGATCCCTGAAAAACTGTCATGATAATTCTCCTTTTCTATTTCTCCAAACTCGGCAGAGCCTATGCGCCTGCCAAATTATTTTATTACTGCTCTATTGTTGTGTGGGCAAATTTATTGTGTAACGCCGCGCGCGGTTCGCGTGAGCCTAGGCTGCGGTGGCGGCACGGTGCATACCCTGAATCTCCATGCCGGTCCGAGCTTGCCCGAGCGGGCGCGGAGCCGACATATGGTACGCTGCTGTGCCGAAGCCGACGCGCGGCTTTTACTTTCGTTTTCGGAATTTGATCGCGGCCTTGATCGCGACCCTACCGTCCGTGGCCGAGCTCAGCTCGATGTATTCCTTCAAATCGGAATCGGGATAAGCGGCCTTGGCGATGACGAGTGTTTCGTCAGGGCGAATCTCGTTAATGTAATTGACCTCGATGGCGGCCACCTCGTGCGCCTGGTGGAACTCCAGGCTGTAGGTGTCCATGATGAGGTCGATGTACCTCGCGTTGTTCACGTGAAGGTTGTAATCGATGTCGCTGTACCTGACCGCGTGATCCGCCACCTTGACCGGCGCGTCCGGCGCTTTCAGCTGGCGCAGCTTGCAGTCTATGGCGCGCTCGGTATTTTCTATCGGGTAAGTGTAGTCGAACACCCGACCCTTCGCGATGTCGTGTGCCGCGAGATCCATCAGCACCCACGTCGAAACGGAGCGCGCGAGAATCTCGCCGCTGCCTTCCGCGCGGATGATGTAGTCCCTGTCGTAAAGGGTTTTCGGCGGCTGCGGCCACGTCTCGACCACGAGCGGTTCTTCAAGGTGCGCGTACCTTTCGATTTCGATACGCATACGCATGAGTATCCACGCGACGCCGAACTCAGCCTTGATATGGTCTATGCCCGCGCCGAGGTTTTCGGCGTGCAGCCCCGCGATGTCCTGGAAGCAATCAAACACATAGCTAAGCTTCATGGACTTGGCGATGTCCACGGCGCTGCTCGACGGCATCCTATTCATTCGGTACAAAGGCACTGCTTCCATGCTGTTAATCATATTACTTATTTTGGGAATAGTCAAATTTTTCGGCACACAAAACCACGCCATGAAAAATCCGCCGCCGGATTATTGTCTTGCCCATCGTTTTATAATAATATAATTAATAATAATTATGCGATAATTTTTTGTTGGTGAATTGGAAAAGAAAGCGTGGTGTCAATGATGATTGCTGAGAATATCCAGGGATTGCTTGCCGGCTGGCTTAGCTCGGCCGCCGAGAATTTTGTGCCGGAGGGGAAGGCACTCGAACCGGAGCTTGCGGGGATGCGTATATTCGACGAGCCGCTCATCGGCGTGTGCGGCGCGGACGACAGCTATCTGCTCTCGCTCACGGACAACGACGAGGCCAACCTTCATATAATGCCGCCGAGCGAGTGGCTGCCTGGCGCGAAGTCCGTCATCTCCGTGTACTTCCCGCTGTCCGCTCGCGTGAGGGAAAGCAACCGCTGCAAGGGCCCCGTGTCGCTCGAATGGCTGCACGGTCGCATCGAAGGTCAGGACTGCGTGGAAGCTGCCACCAGGTATCTGCTTGGTGTTATCGAAGATACCCCCACAGGCGGCTCCGGCGATGGGGCAATGGCGAAAGCGGTCGCGCCGTCCCTGGACGAGCGCTTCCGGATGATGCAGCTCGATGGCGAGCCGCCGACGCGCAGGTTCAGCGTCAACTGGTCAGAGCGTCATGCGGCGTACGCGGCGGGGCTCGGCACGTTCGCCATGCCCGGCGGCATCATCACGCGCGTCGGCGCGGCGGGACGGCTCAGCAGCGTCATAACGACGATAGACATACCGCCAACGCCGAGGGAATATGAGGGTATTTACGATTACTGCATCAGGTGCGGCGCGTGCGCGCTGCGCTGCCCTGCCAAGGCGATAGGCGCGAATATGTCGAAGAACGCGGAGCTGTGTTCTGCGCAGCTGAATATCCCAAAGGAGAAATACCCGCCGTACTACGGCTGCGGAAAATGCCAGGTAGCGGTGCCCTGCGAATCGGCCGTGCCGTGCAGTTCGTAGCCGGATATGAGTCGAACCACATCGCCTCATATCCGGCTAGCCGTAATGAACACGACGGATCTTGTAATGGGCTGGCTCGCATACGGCAGGACGGCCTCTGCTATTTCGCTTCGGGCAGTATAGCCAGAGCCTGACGGAACATTGACCTGTACGCGCGTTTCACGCGTGATTTCGTGAATCTGGTTTTCGCCCCTATCAGGGGATCATTGAAATAATAGTATTTTTTGTCGTAACCTACCAGCAGCAGGCAATGCTCGTTGTTGCGCCAGGTTATCCGCACGGACGCGTCGTCCTCGTCGCGCCAGCTTTCACCTCTGAATGTGTGGCGCATATACATGGTGGCCCAGAGGAGGACGGGTATGCCCTTGCGGATATATTTCGCGCAGAGCTTGCCTAGGGACAGCCCGCCCGCGTCGGCAACGCTGTACGCGCCAGCCGCCTTGTCCGCAATAACTTTCTCCGCCGCCCTTTTTATAACAGGCGAGTAGCACCCGTTGTCGTTCGGCGAGTATGGGCTACCGACGAAAGCCTTGCGCGGGTTCGCGCCGACCACAGCGCCGCCCGCGACATGCGGCATGCTGCCCTTCTCTAAATAATTTTCGATAAATTCACCTGGCTCTATATCCACCCCCGCATAGTTTAGCGCCATGACCGCCGTGACGCTCTCGCAGCCCGTCGGGTATTTTTCGCGCTGGTCTATAAACGGCGCGTCTATCACGATGCGCCCTCCGCACCGCCGCTTCGCCCGCTTGCCAGGGCCTGCGCAGCTATTGCCGGAGCCTGCGCCACCGCCGCGCGGGTTCGCCTTGCCCTTGCCGGAGCCTGCGCCCTTCACGCCATTTTCCGAATACGCGCCGCCCATGCTCACGCCCCCTGCACCTGTTTTATCGCGGCGGGCAGCGCGCGTACTATATCGGAAGCTGTCATGCCGTACTCGCCCTTTTCATCCGCCGCGATATCCCCTGCCAGCCCATGGACATAAACGCCCGCAAGAGCGGCATCAAGTACATCCATGCCTTGCGCCGCGAACGATACGATAACGCCCGTCAACACATCGCCCGAACCCGCCGTGGCCATGCCCGGGTTGCCCGTCGGATTCTCAAACAGAGTGGGCTCGCCTGGCGCGGCCGCGCCTGACTGTGTGAAAAGGCTGTTACTTGATTCGCCGTCCCGCACGCCGCCAGGCGCTGCCACCAAAGTGCGGCTTCCTTTCAGCACGGACACCGCACCGTATTTTTCCGCAAGCCTACGGGCCGCCGCTTCGCGGTCCTCCTGTATATCCCCCGCGCCGATACCGAGCAAGCGAGCGGCCTCGCCAGGGTGCGGCGTTATGATACGGCGCTGGACGCCGCCCGGCCGCGCGACTTCTTCGGCAGCCCTGACCAAGCCGCCGCCATCTGCTTCATCACACGAACCGTCCTGCTGCGCACCATCAGAGGCCGCCCTATCCGAGCCGCCCAAGCAGCCAGCGGGTTCGCGCACCTCTGCACCAGCCGCCGCGACGATATTCAGCGCGTCCGCGTCCAGCACGAGCTTGCCATCATATGTGCCTATGATAGACGATACCAAAGACGCCGCCGCTTTCCCCGTGCCAAGCCCGGGACCTGCCGCCACGGCATCATACGAGCCGAGCTTGCCGAGCGCCGCCTCCCGCGTTACGCAGACGGCGCAGGGCTCGTGCGTCTGTATGATAGGCCAGAGCGCTTCATCAGACGCGACATAGACAAGCCCCGCGCCGCTCCTGAGAGCCGCGCCCGCCGCCAGCACAGCAGCCCCAGCCATCCCAGGGCTGCCCGCGACAATAAGCACGCGTCCCGCCGAGCCCTTGTGCATGGCGGCCGCGCGCGGCGGCAGCAGCGCCCTTACGGATTCACGCGCTATCTCAATTCCCATCTAAATTATTCCTATAATTCATTTACTTATTACCAAAATTACCCATTCTCAGGTTCCCCAACAAAGCGGTTATCTGCGCATGCAAGCACACCCGCACACACCCGCACACAAGCCCACGCCGCTAAACCGCCCGCAGCCCGACGAAAACCATCGTCGCGAACGTGAAATATACCAGGCACGCGAACGTGTCCGTCAGGGTCGAGATGAACGGCGCGGCCATCAGCGCGGGGTCGATGCCTATGCGCTTCGCCAGCAGGGGAAGCATGCCGCCGATGCATTTCGCGAGGCAGACTACGAGCAGCTGCGCAACGCAGGCGGTGAGCGCGATGTACAGGGCATTGCCGCCCGCGTGTTGGTCGATGAAATATATCTTGCAGAAATTGATTCCGCTCAGGCTCGCGCCGAGCAGGAAGCTCACGCGCAGCTCTTTCCAGAGCACCCGCAGCGCGTCCTTCAGCTCTATCTCGCCCAGCGCAAGGCCGCGTATCACGAGCGTCGATGCCTGGCTACCGCTGTTGCCGCCCGTGCCCATGAGCAGCGTCATATACGACGCCAGGCTCGCGACCTCGGAGAGCGTCACCTCGTAGCGGCTGATGACATATGTCGTCACCATCGCGGAGCACATGAGCAAAAAGAGCCACGGGAAACGGTTTCGGTAATGCCTGAACACGCTCGTGTCGAGGTACTCGCGGTCGTCCGCGCCGATGACGCCGCCCATGCGCTCGATGTCCTCCGTCGTTTCTTCCTCTATAACGTCGAGGATGTCGTCGACCGTTATGATACCGACCAGGCGGTGCTCGCCGTCCACTACGGGCATCGCGAGGAAGCCGTACCGCGTGAACGATTCGGATACCTTTTCCTGGTCCTCGTAGACCCCCACGTAGACGATGTCCTCTATCATGAACTCTGAAATCGGCACGTCGCGCTCATGCGTCACGAGGCTGCGCAGCGAAACTATGCCCAGCAACTTGCGCCCCCAGTCCTTCACGTAGCAGGTGTAGACCGTCTCGGAATCCATGCCGACTTCCTTGATGTGGTCAAGCGCCTGGCCGACCGTCCATCCTTTTTTTAGAGTAATATAATCGGGCGTCATAAGGCTGCCCGCACTGTTTTCCGGATAGTTCAGGAAGGTATTGATGAGCTTGCGTTCCTCGCCCGTGCTCTTTTCCAGCACCTTGTCCACGACGTTGGCCGGCAGCTCCTCAAGCGCGTCGATCATGTCGTCGAAGTCCATCTCCTCCATGATAGATCCAAGCTCCCTGTCCGTTATCTTGTCCACGATCGCGAGTTGGTCGTCCGTGTCAAGGCGCGAAAAAACCTCCGCCGCCGCGTCCTTCGGCAGCATGCGGAACAGTATTACCGCCATCTCGATGCCAAGCTCGGACTCGGCTTCTTCAAAGACCTCCGCCGCGTCCACCTCGTTCAGCGACATAAATTCATCGCGGGCGTGGATGTATTTCTTGGCGCTCATCAGCCCCAGTATTCTGTTTTTGTTCTCCTCGAAAACGGACTCCAGCTCGGTCTGTCCGGCCTTGCCCGTTTCGTTCAGGTCGCCCATCGGATTAACGTCCCTCCATTGAAATATATTTTCTTTCACACGCTTGAATTTTAGTATATCATATATCCATGCTTTTCATTAAACATAAATCAACAGAAACCATGCCGCTCGACTGCGCCTTTCATTTCGCCGCGGAGGAGTATGTAATGAATACGCTGCGCCCACGGGAGCCGGCGTTCATGCTCTGGCGCACGAATCCGACCGTCATGATCGGCGCGAACCAGATCGCCGAAATCGAAGCCGACCTCGCGTATGCGCGGGAGAGCAGCATTGCCGTGGTGCGGCGTTCAAGTGGCGGCGGCGCTATCTACACGGATCCGGATACGGTTTTGTATACAATAATTTTGCCTTATACGGAATCGGATGCCTTTGACATAAAGGCCGCCTGCTCGGACTATCTTTCGGGGCCCGTTATCGCCGCGCTCGGGGAGCTGGGCGTCGCGGCGTCGCTCGAAGGGCGCAACGACATCCTAGTGGACGGCAAGAAAATAGCGGGCATCGCGCAGTACATCAAGCACGGCTATCTGTGCAGCCACGGCTCGCTGCTGTTCGACGCCGACCTGGGCGAGCTGACACGCGTGCTGACCGTGAACGATGAGAAAATAAAATCGAAGGCTCTGCGCTCGGTAAGAAGCCGCGTGACGAATATAAAGGAACACCTGCCGCAAGCTGCGGAAGCGGAAAATGGGCTGCGGGCCAGCACCCGCAAAGACGATTCGGGATTCCTGCAATCGGGCGAGCCGGACACCGCCGCCTTCATGAACGCATTGCGCGGACATTTGTCACGGGCTTTCGCTCCTGCCGAATATACATTTTCCGAAAGCGACCTCGCGGGCATCGAAAAACTGCGCGCCGAAAAATACGCCTCGGACGAATGGACCTTCGGGCGCACACCGCGATACAGCTTCCACAGCGCCGGACGCTTCGCGGGCGGATCGGTGGAAATCTTCGCCGACGTGAAAAACGGCGTCATAGAGCGCTTGAAAATTACGGGGGATTTCCTTGCGCTCAGACCCGTTTCTGATGTAGAATATAGGTTCGTGGATATCCCTTTCCGAACGGACACCATAGCTTCCGTACTCGCGGGCATTAACACGTCTGACTATTTCGGCGCAATAACAAGGGAAGAACTGTTGTCAGTGTTCAGGTGAAATTATTTTATGAAAACAAAACGTTATTCATATTTGCTCCTGATGGGGCATATAAGCACGGACATCAATCAGGGCGCACTCCCCGCGCTGCTGCCCTTCCTCATCGCTGAGCATGGGTTCAGCATCGCGTCGGCGGCGGGGCTCATCTTCGCGAGCAACCTCGTGTCGTCCATCGTACAGCCGGTGTTCGGGCATCTCGGCGACAAGATTGAAAAGCCGCAGCTGATGTGTCTCGGCATGCTGCTGGCGAGCGGCGGCATTTCGCTCATGGGATTCATGGACAGTTACTGGGCCATGTTCTTCTGCGCGATGGGCGGCGGCGTGGGCGTGGCTCTGTTCCACCCCGAAGCCAGCAAGCTCGCGGCTCACGTGTCGGGCGAGAACAAGGGCGAGGGTATGAGCCTTTTCGCCGTGGGCGGCAACAGCGGCTTCGCGGTTGGGCCTATGGTCTGCTCGGCGCTCATGCTCGCGTTCGGCATCCACGGGACGGCGGCATTCATCATCATCGGTGTCGTGACAGCCGCGATACTCATGGCCAAAGTCAAGGTCATCCAGTCGGCCGCGCACGAGCAGAAAGAAATCGCTCTCGCGGCGCAGAGCGGGGAACAGCGTGACGATTGGCCGTCGTTCATGAAGGTCGCTATGGCCATGTTCTGCCGATCCATCGTCGGCACCTGCCTGAACACTTTCATACCGCTGTTCTGGGTCTACGTCCTCGTACAGTCCGCCGCGTCCGGCAACGTCCAGCTGACGATCTACTCGGCGACGGGTGCGGTCGCGACGCTCGTCGGCGGCAGGCTTGCCGACCGAATCGGCTTCAAGCGCGTCGTGATGATTTGCTCCATTGCCGCCGTGCCGCTGCTGTTCGCGCTGGCAATGACGCGCTCGACTCTGGTCGGCGGCATACTCATAGTGCTGACGGGGGTTTTCCTGAACGGCTGCCACAGCACGTTCGTGGTAATGGGGCAGGGCTTCCTCCCGAATAGGCTCGGGTTGGCGTCGGGCGTGCTCTACGGGCTGACGGTCAGCGTCGGAGGGATGGCGGCGCCGGGGGTAGGCGCGATAGCCGACCACGCGGGCGTTCCCGCGGCAATGCTGAC
>JAIRPQ010000020.1 GCA_031256875.1 Eubacteriales Family XIII. Incertae Sedis bacterium
CTCCGACATAGAACTGGATTTGCAGGTTCGTATAGAGACCTGATGGTACCCGCTTAGGGTTTCGAACCCTAGACACCCTGATTAAGAGTCAGGTGCTCTACCAGCTGAGCTAAGCGGGCGCTTTGTTTTTTTGCGCTTCGGCTTTTCCAGTCCGCATCTTAGCTGCGGCGGTGCTATCAACAAGCGCGATAATTATCTTAACACGTCTGTTATTGCTCTGTCAACGAGAATAGGATATAATTTTACCAAATCCTTTTAGATTTTGTGCAATTGTCGTTTTACTGATGTATTGCTTGTATTGAGGTAAGTTGTAATAATAGTGATGGCAGCCGCATTTTGGACTTGCGCCGCCGATATTGATGATGGAGGAATAATATGTTTTGCAAGACTTGCGGCAACCTGTTGAAAAATTGGGACACGGTTTGCAGCGTCTGCGGTGCGCCGGTTGAAATTGCGGCAGCGGAGCCTGCCGTTGTTGCCACCTCGCCCGCCCCATACGCGCCGGCACCCGACAGTGCCGCGAGCCAGACATCTTCGGCGCATACGTTTGAGAACCCCGCGCAGCCGTATTATGCTCCGCCACAGGAGCCGGTGCAGACCTCCATGTCGGAAAGCGCGCCGGCGGCTGAGCCGGCCATGAAATTCGATTTCAGCTGGGAGAGCGACGTGTTCCACAACCAGGACTACAAGGGCAAAACGGAGGACATAGAGTTCAAGTGGAATATCGGCGCGGACAGCGTAGACCTGACGCCCAGCCCCGCTGCTGCCCAGCCAGCGGCCGGCGTGAGCGAGGCGGCCGCAGCCGCTCCTGAACAACCGGATGCGCAGGGCGGCATGTTCAGCGGCGATACTTTCCATCTTCGCACGAACAGGCGCAGCGATGCCAATATCTCCGACGCAAAAAAGAACGAGGAGTTTCAGGAATTGCTCGACGAGGAGTTTGAGCGGATTCGCGAACGGCAGACGGAAATCGACGAGGAGCGCAGCCGTATCTACGAAAATGTCAGAAAGCCTGACGGCGCGGCGCCGTCCGTGACTGTTACAGGGGAGACGGCGAGGGAGGCCGCCGAAGCGCGCATCCGCGAGTACCTTCGCAAAGCCGACACGGAAATGTTCAGGGCGTTAAAGGAACAGGCGGCGACCCCAAAGGACGAACCGGCCGAGCAGCCGGAACTCTACGAGCCGCCCGAACCGCCGGAGCAGTTTGAACAATTTGAACAACCCGAGCCGCCAGAGCCGCCGGAACTCTACGCTCCGCCTGAACAGCCGGAGCCGCCCGAACAGTTTGAACAGCCCGAGCTGAGCCGGCCGTACAGCGGCGATATATTCGACCATCCAAGCGAGCAGGACGTTAACACCCGCGCGTTCGCTTTCAATCACGGCGAAGGCGATGTGGCGTGGGAATACGAGCGTTCCGATTATGACCCTGCCATATCCGCCATAGGTCTTGACGAGGGCGGTGACAGCGAACCCGACTATTTGACAGGGAAGCCTGACGCGGCGCCGGAGCCGGCAGCGGAGACTGATGCAGCATATGAATCAGACGCCGCAGATAAATCTCTGGCAGCCGATGAGTTTGAAGAATTGGCCGCGTCCGTGGACGTGCCTGCACCAGGCGCGCCCGCGGCCGTAGCTTCGGTCTTTGACGTGCCCGCGTCCGGCGCTCCGATATTCGACACTTCGTTTTTTGACGCGCCCGTACCCGAAGCGCCCGCGCCTGGCACGCCCGCGTTCGATACCGCTTTCTTTGACGAGCCAACACCGAACGCACCCGCACCGGACGCACCAACACCGGACGCACCCGCACCGGACGCATCAACACCGGACGCGCCCGCCGAGCCTGTTTCGGACGCGCCCGCATCAGACGCTCCGGCCTCCGGCGATATATTCGTCGCGGGTTTCGCGAGCCCTTTCGCGCAGCCTGCCGAACCTACAGAGACGCAGGCAGCTCCGGTAGAACCGCCCGTCACATCGCCCGCACCGCCCACCGCACAGGTAGAGCCGCCCGCCACATCGCCAGCACCGCCCACCGCACAGGTGGAGCCACCCGCCGCACCGCCCACCGCACAGGCGGAGCCGCCAGTCGCACAGACAGCGGCGCTGGTTGCCGCGGCCGGTCCGTCGGACAGCATCTTCGATACGGGCTTTGCGAATCCGTTCGGCGAGCCCGTGCCGGAAGAACCAAAACAGGCGGAGCCACCTGCGGGATTGTTCCCTGCGGTGGATTCGAACGTGGCGGGGCCGTCATTCGTGACAGTGACGCCGACTGCGGCAGTCACGCCCGCGCCTTTCCCCGAGCAGGATAGCGCAAAGGCGCAGCAGGAAACGGCGGCATCCTCTCAGGCGGCGGAGCTTGATTTTGATTCGATACCTACAGCAGATGCCGCGCCTCAGGAATCCGCGCCACCCGCTGCGCCTGCCACCGCGCCAACACAGACAGTTGCCCCAACGCCCGTGCCAACACAGGCGACTGCCGCAACGCCCGCGCCCGAACAGCCGAAGGCAATTACTCCCTCACAGGTTTCCGCGCCGGAGCCGCCGATCAAGGCAGCGCCAATTACCGAAGCGGGATTCACGCCGATATCGCAGCGCAGGCATGCCCCCGACATCATCAACAAGCCCGTCGTTTTTCCGTTCGACGACGCGGCGGAGCAGACGAAAAAGCCCGCCGACGAGGAAGTGTTCAAGGTGACCGAGGACAAGACGCCCGAAGCGTACAAGCCGAAGCTCGCGGCAGATGATGAGTCTGCACCGGCGGCCTCGGGGACAGGCGAGACGCCCGCATCCTCGCCGGACGGGAACGCGAAGGGCGAGCAAGATTCCGCGCAGGACAAGCAGCGCAAAAAACCGAACAAGGCGGTCATCGTCATTGTGGACATACTCATCATACTCGCGATTATCGCGGTCGCTTGCTGGGCGGTTCTCTGGTTTGCGCCGGACAGCGGCGCGGCCACGCTCATCAGGGAGGGCGTTGTCAAAATGTCGGGGCTTGTGGGCATATCCGGCAACGAGTCCAACGCGGCAGGCAAAACCGACGACCCGAATTACGTCATGCCTATAAGCGACGGCGCGATGCTCGTCAGCTCACAGCTGCACAAGAATTATAATATTGGCGAAGTGAGGTACGATCCGCAGGCATCGTGGGAGGACGGCAGGCAGTATTCCGTCGAAGGCGCGGCCGCGGCGAAGCCGATTGACAATGATTTCTGGAAGGACGGGCCGCAGGGCCAGCTGCGCTACGACGAGACGGCGGTGGCTGCGGTCATTCAGTTTGACTCCGACCTTGTGGAGTACATCAACACATCAGGCAGCGGAAAATTCCTGAGCGACATCGCTACGGGCAGCTCGGCCGACAAAAAGCTGCTCGGGTATATCGCCTCGGTGAAGCAGCTCTCGGTGGACAAGCTCGGGATCGGAAATATAAGAAAGAACGGCGATGACCTGTATGTGTGGACAATAGAGACAATTACCGAAACAAAAGCGGGGTCGCCCGTGCAGCGCGAATTTAAGCGCCTTTACAGGCTTGCGCTGGACGGCGACGAATACAAGGTGAGCGATTTTGAGGACCTCGGTTAAGCGCCCGCGCGTTGTCGTGCAGAGGAAGCGTCCGGACCCGACTGGCAGCAACGGGCCTGGCAACACTGATAATTCTAACGAGAATAACGGAGGCAACATGAAAAACAACAGCGGCATCAAGAAGTTATTGCTCATCATCATTTTGGCGGTAATAATAGCTATTATCGCGCTCGCGGCGCTTTCGGGCTTCATCACGGACTATCTCTGGTTCAGTGACCTGAGCTATTCGGACGTGTTCTGGAAACAGCTGCTGACACAGCTGAAGATAGGCGTTCCGACATTCGCCGTGGTGACGCTGCTAGGCATCCTCTATCTGCGGGCGATACGCAGGGGCTACAAAAAGCGCGTCAGCATATCGGAAGCGACAATGGGCGACAAGGGGCAGAAGCGCGTCGGCAACGTTATGGCGGTTTTCGCGTCGCTCATCGTCACATACATGGCGACCACGACCCTCTGGTTCAAGTCCCTTCAGTTCACCAACGCCACCGCGTTCGATATCAAGGACCCGATTTTCGGGAACGACATTTCGTTCTACGTGTTCAAGCTTTCGTTCATCAATGAGCTGAACACCATCGTCATCGTCGCGATTGTCCTCTTCGCGCTCATCACCTTCGTCTATTATTTCTTCCTGCTCACCGTGCTGAAGCCTGTCCTGATAGACGGCGAGCCGGTGGAGGAAGAAGCGAAACCGAAGCAGCAGAACCCTGCCATGCAGGAGTTCATGCGCGCCTTCGGCATCGACATAGACGCGGGCGGCAGAAATTACTCGGCAGGGCCAAGGCAGCAAAGCTCGGCGGGAATGAAGGATCTTCTCCACATCGCGTCGAAGCAGATCACTTTCATCGGCGTCGTGTTCTTCCTCATGCTTGCGGTGTATTTCTTCCTCGCGCAGTTCGATCTGCTCTACTCGACGAACGGCGTCGTGTTCGGCGCGGGCTACACCGACGTGAACATCACGCTTTGGATGTACCGCATCGTCACCGTGCTGTCGATTATTTCCGCCATCATGTTCGGCGTGGGCCTGAAGCAGCGCAAGGTAAAGACGGCAATAATTTTGCCGATTCTCATGATAGGCGTTGGAATAGTGGGCGGGATAGCGGGGGCCGTGGTGCAGAACCTCGTGGTTTCGCCGAACGAAATCAACATGGAAGAACAATACATCGCGAACAACATCAAGTTCACGCAGGGCGCGTATGACCTCGGCGATGTGACGATAAAGCAGTTCCCCGCCGACAACAACCTCACGAGCGAGGACGTCAAGTCCAACATGGACACTATTAAAAATATCAGAATCAACGACTACAACCCGACCAAGACCTTCTACAATAACTCGCAGTCCATCCGCCGTTATTACACCTTCAACGATGTAGACGTGGACCGTTACATGATCAACGGCGAGTATACGCAGACCTTCACGTCCGCGCGCGAGATAGACGAGTCGAAGGTTCCTCAGCAATGGATGAACCTACACCTGAAATACACGCACGGCTACGGCATCACGCTGTCGCGCGTTGACAAGGTGACCGCGAACGGCCAGCCCGACATGCTCATCAAGAGCATACCGCCCGAGTCGCAGGTGAAGGAAATCGACATCGAGCGGCCCGAGATATATTTCGGGGAATTGCAGAACGAGTACATCATCACGAACACGGACGAGAAGGAGTACGACTATCCGGAGGGCGACAAGAATAAATATTCCACGTACAAGGGCGGCCACGGGATCAGCCTCTCACCATTCAACAAGCTCATGTTCGCGCTTCGCGAGCAGAGCATGAAGCTGCTCGTTTCGTCGAACATCGACTCCAATTCCAAAATCATCATCAACCGCAACATCGCGGAGCGCGTTCGTCACATCATGCCCTTCGTAGACTATGCTGACCCGTATATCGTCACGGTGAACGGCAAGCTCTACTGGATTATCGACGGCTTCACGACGAGCGACCTCTACCCGTATTCCGAGCCTATCGACATAGAGCGCATCGGCGTCGTGAACTATATCCGCAATTCGGTGAAGGTAGTAATCGATGCGTACACGGGCGCGACCGACTACTATCTCGTGGACGGCAATGACCCTGTATCGAATACGCTGAAAGGGATTTACCCGACGCTGTTCAAGAGCATCGACGGGCTGGACGAAAACATCAGGGCGCATATCCGCTACCCGAGCACGATGCTGAACACCCAGGCGACGATTTACAAAAAATATCACGTGAACGACATCGGCGTGTTCTACCAGGGCGAGGATCTGTGGGATATCGCGAACGAGAAGGTCGGCGCGTCCGACCGCGAAGTCCCGATGAGCCCGAACTACTATATAATGAAGCTGCCTGGCGAGGACAAGGTGGAGTTCATCAACTCTATCCCCTATACGCCGATGAACAAAGTGAACATGACCGGGCTTCTCATAGCGCGGAACGACGGCAAGCATTACGGCGAGCTGATGCTCCTGCAGCTGCCGAAGGGCCGCGTTATCATGGGTCCGAGCCAGATAGACGCGCAGATAGCGCAGGACACGCAGATATCGCAAGACTTTGCGCTCTGGCAAAATTCAGGCTCGAAATACAGCCGCGGCAATATGTTCGTCGTGCCGATAGAAAATTCCATCATGTACGTCGAGCCGATTTATCTGGAAGCGGTGGACTCGAGCATGCCGGAGGTCAAGCGCATCATCCTCTACTATAACGACAAGATAGCTTATGAGAGCACCCTCGCGGGCGCGCTAGACGCGATGTTTGGCACCGGTACGGGCGACGAGGTTCGTACGGGGCAGCCTGTCGGGGATGAGGGCGATGCGGATGCCGCGCCGACAGAGAGCGCGGGCGATGCCGCGGGCGAAGGTAGCGGCATCACGAACGTGAGCGGCACGAGTCCGAGCGGCATCGTAGGCGGCTCTGAATCCGGCGCAGGCGGAACGAGCGGCGTCATAGGCACAGAGGGCGACATCCAGCAGATGACGACGGATGAGCTGATCAAGGCCGCAGCCGCCGCCTACAACAGCGCCACCGAAGCGCAGCGCGCGGGCGACTGGGCGAAATACGGCGAGCAGATGAAACGCCTGGAGGAGATACTGGGCAAGCTGAACGGATAAGCGGCGCAGGCGAACGGAAGCCGGCCGTAGGCGCAATCCACGTCGCCCCATGCGTGATTGCAAGCCGCGGCGCCGCAATCAATGATATAAGAACTGTGAGGACATATGCTTGATGTAAAAAGAGTAAGAGAGAACTATGACGAAGTGCTGGCCGCAGTGGAGTCGCGGCAGCACGGCGACTTCGGGCTGCCCGCGGTCAAGGCGCTCGACGAGGAACGACGAGCGCTGCTGGGCGATGTCGAGCAGCTGAAGGCGCGGCAGAACGCGGCCTCCAAGGAGATACCGAAGATAAAGAAAGAGGGCGGCGACGCGACCGAGCTGCTCGCCGAGATGAAGTCACTGTCGGATGAGATCAAGTCTAAGGACTTGGCACTGGCGGACATCGAGGAAAAGTTCCGCGCCGCGCTGCTGAACGTGCCGAACACGCCCGACCCGCGCGTTCCCGTAGGCGAGGACGACTCCGCCAACACCGAGATGCACAGGGTAGGCGAGCCGCGTGATTTCGCCGCCGAGGGCTTCGAGCCGAAGCCGCACTGGGACATCGGCACGGAGCTTGGCATATTCGATTTCGAGCGCGCCGCGAAGATATCGGGCGCGAGGTTCACGGTGAGCAAGGGGCTGGGCGCAAGGCTCGAGCGCGCCGTCATCAATTTCATGCTAGACCTGCACACGGGGGAGCATGGCTACACAGAGGTATTGCCGCCCGCTCTCGTGAACCGCGAAGCCATGACTGGGACGGGGCAGCTGCCAAAATTCGAGGACGACATGTTCCACGAGGACGCGAAGGATCTGTTCCTCATTCCCACAGCCGAAGTGCCGCTGACGAACCTGCACGGGAACGAGATACTCGGCATAGATGAGCTTCCGATATTCTACACCGCGCACACCCCCTGCTTCCGCAAGGAAGCGGGCTCGGCGGGGCGCGACACGCGCGGGCTCATTCGCGTGCATCAGTTCAACAAGGTGGAGCTCGTGAAATTCGCGTCGCCCGAAAGCTCCGGCGCGGAGCTGGACACGCTGCTCGCGGCGGCCGAGGAAGTCCTGAAAAGGCTCGGGCTTCCCTACCGCGTGGTCATGCTCGCGACAGGCGACCTGGGCTTTTCGTCCGCGATGACCTACGATATCGAGGTGTGGATGCCGAGCTACGGCCGGTATGTGGAGATAAGCTCGTGCAGCAATTTCAAAGACTTCCAGGCGCGCAGGGCGGGAATCCGATTCCGCAGGGGCGCGGGCGAAAAGCCCGAATTTGCCCACACGCTGAACGGCAGCGGCCTGGCGGTAGGCAGAACGGTAGCCGCCATCCTGGAGAACTGCCAAAACAAGGACGGCACAGTAAATATCCCCGAAGCGCTGGTTCCGTACATGGGAACGGAGACCATAGGCCGGCGGTAGGGCGGCAATAGGACAGCAATATAACAACAATGTAGCGACAGTGGAACATCGATTTTAGGAGTGACTTCAATGACAGAGATAAGACCCGCGACCTTGGAGGATTTTGACCTTGCGTTTGATTATATCGAAAAGCTGTGGACCTACAACACGTACGACAGGGACACGGTATTAGGTGTCTACAAAAACGTGCTGGAGGGCGAGAACGATTTTGCTTTCTTCCTTTTTGATGACGGGAAGCCGATGGGATTTTGCCACGGGACGTTCTTCAACACCTTCTGGCTGTCGGGGCAGACATGCTATGTGTCGAGCATTATCACCAATGCGGACGTGAGAAAAAAAGGCTACGGCAGGCAGCTGATGGATCACGCGAAATCCTTGGCCGAGGCTCGCGGCTGCCACGCCATAGTGCTGGATTCAGGGCTCCCCAGAGAGGAAGCCCACAAATTCTACGAGATATACGGCTTCGAAAAATGCGCCTACTGCTTCGAGCTGAAGCTCTAGCGCCGGCACCGCGAATGCCGGTTTAATGACGCCGATACAAAAGCAAAACGCTCGGCAGTTCAGTAAATATTATTTCATAACAACTTTCATCACTGTCATGCGAAAAGCAGGGATACACAAAGTATATATTATAGTATATACTATATGTATGAAATAATAGCTGATGATGATGTGCAGAGAGGTGATTTTATGACTACTGCGAAATTGTTCGCGAACGGGCAAAGCCAAGCTGTGCGTCTGCCGAAAGAATACCGTTTTAGCGGCAGCGAGGTGTATATCAAGAAAATCGGGGATGCCATAATACTTTTCCCAAAAGGCAAGGAGTGGGATATGTTCCTAGACGGCCTTGCCGGGTTCAGCGATGACTTCATGGAAAATGGACGGAATCAAGACCAATCGCAGGAAAGGGAGTCCTTCTGATGTATATGCTGGACACAAATATCTGCATTTTCGCAATCAAAGGGGCAAAAACCGAAATGTATGGGCATATCTCCCGCGCATTGGGCGAAAAACGCGCGGAAGGCCTTTGTATATCGTCCATCACGCTTGCGGAGCTTGAGTTCGGGGTCGCCAACAGCTCATCTCCCGAAAAAAATGCCGTTGCGCTGATGAATATCCTGTCTGTGCTTGAAGTGATGCCTTTCGAGGAAAGCGCCGCTGCGGAATACGGGAAGATACGCGCCGAACTGCAGCGCACAGGGCGCGTGATTGGCTCGCTTGACATGCTGATAGCGGCACATTCAAAAGCCTGCGGATGTATTCTCGTGACAAACAACACCCGCGAATTTAAGAGGGTAGAGAATCTTGTCGTTGAGGACTGGTTTATGGATATCGCAACGCCGCAGGGATGAAACTGCGGCGTTGGTTTTGGTGGCTTTGGGGCGGGTTCGCCCGCTTCCTTAGCTCTCTCCGTCCGTGTCCTGCTGGAAGTTCGGGGCGCTTTGGCCTTGCGCTGTCGGCGGCGCGAAGCTGCCGTTTGCCGCGCCCGGGTTCATGACTCTCGTGTTGCGGACGAAGCCCGTCGCGAAGGACGCTGCGTTGACGGCCAGTATGCATATGAGCAGGATTATTATCACCGTCAGCTTGCCGTCCGTAGCGCCGCCCGCCGGCGCGGTTCTGGCGGGCGGCGCGTACCCCGCGTGTAGATTCACTTCCGGCGGCGCGTACTGCTCCGCGCCCGATGGACTGCCGGTATTCACTTCCGGCGGCGCGTACTGCCCAGCGCCCGATGGACTGCCGATATTCACTTCAGGCGACGTGTACTGTTCCGCGCCTGTCGCACCTTGCTGTCCGCCCATGTTCGTCTGCTCATTCATTTGTTCGTTCATCTAAAATACCTCTCGTTCCAAAATAACTGACTGCATAAATTATTCTTCACCAAATTACAGGGCAACCTGCTACCGCCTCAGCCACCGCTTCAGCCACCGCTCCGGCTACCGCCAAAATTATTCGTACCGCAGCGCGTCGATGGGGTGCATCATTGCCGCCTTGCGCGCGGGGTACAGTCCGAACACGATTCCGATGAGCGTCGAAAACGCGGTCGCCGCGAGCAGGACTCCACCCGACAGGCTGTATGTCATCTCGCCGCCCGACACGTTGTTGACAATCATGAGGATTATCCAGGAGCATGCTATGCCGATGGCGCACCCGAGCAGGCAGATGACGAGCGACTCCACGAGGAATTGCAGGAGTATGCCGCCGCGCCGTGCGCCTATGGCTTTGCGTATCCCGATTTCGCGCGTGCGTTCCGTCACGGAGACCAGCATGATGTTCATGATGCCGATGCCGCCGACGAGCAGGGATATGGCCGCGATGCCGCCTAGCAGCAAGGTGAACGTGCTTGTGACGCTCGCCATCGCGTCCGCTATCGTGCTCATGTTCATGACGTAATATGAATCGCTGTCGCCAAACCTCGCGAGGAGCGCACTCTCGATAATGGCCTGCGCCCGCTCGATGGAGTCCGCGCTCTTTGCCGCCGCGTAGAAGCTGCTGATGCCGCTGGATTCTTCGGCGATGCGCGACGCGACCGAGTACGGGATATAGACGGGGTACTGTTGTGCCATATACCCCGAGCTGGTCGACTCGTCCTCGGCCAGCACGCCCACCACGAGATATTTCCTGCTGTCCATCGTCATAGTCTGTCCGAGCGCCGCGTTCGCGTCGCCGTAGATTTTCTCGGCGGCGCCATTGCTCAGCACCGTTACATAGGACACGTTGTCCACGTCGGCCGAGAGCAGCGTGCGCCCCGTCACCATCTTGTCCTCGCTCACGCTTCCGTCTATCAGGAAGTACGAGCCGGTCGTGCCCGTGACGCTCACGGATATAGTGTCCGTGCCGCTGCGAACAGTGCCCTGCGACTGCGTGATGGGCGCGACCAGCGAGATGCTGTCGTCCGCTGCCAGCTCCGCCAGGTCGGAAGTTTTCAGCGGCTTGCCCTTGTCGTCCATGATGTTGACGGTCAGGCGGTCGGTGCCTATCTGCGCGATGCTGTTCTGCACGGAGCTGGTCGCGCTCGTCACGAGCGAGATGAGAACGACCAGCGACATGACGCCGATGATGATGCCCAACATGGTCAGGAAAGCGCGTGTCTTGTTCGCGAAAATCGACGTGAACGCCATCCTTACGGATTGTAGAATCATTGCCTGCCACCTCCTTTTTCCGATCGCTTGCCCATATGCGAATCTCCCGCGCCGCCCGAATCCTCGCTGGTGCCGGAGCTACCGCCCGAATCCCAGCCGGCACCGTAGCTGCCGCCCGAACCGCTGCCGCCCGAACCGCTGGCACCTGAACTCTCGCCCGAGCCTAGGCCCGCCGGCTCGCCGCTGTCGCTCACTATCCTGCCGTCCATAATGCTGACCGTGCGGTTCGCCAGGGACGCTATGCCCGCGTCATGCGTGATGAGCACGATGGTCTTGCCCGCACGGTTCAGCGCGTGGAAATGCTCCATGATTTCCTTGCCCGTATGCGAATCGAGATTGCCAGTCGGCTCGTCCGCGAGTATGAGCGAGGGGTCCGTCACGACCGCCCGCGCGATGGCGGCGCGCTGCTGCTGCCCGCCCGAAATCGTGTTCGGCCTATGCTTTCTGCGGTCGGTCAGCCCGACCAGCGCGAGGGCTCGCTCTACAAGCTCTCTGCGGACGGCGGGCTTGATTCCGAGATAGACGAGCGGCAGCTCCACATTGTCCTCTATGCTCATGCGCCCGATGAGATTGAAGCTCTGAAAGACGAAGCCTATCTTGTGTCCGCGCACGGACGCGAGATCGTTTTCGGTGTAATAGTCTATGGGCTGGCCGTCGAGCCGGTATGTCCCTTCCGTTGCGATGTCCAGGCAGCCCATGATGTGCATGAGTGTCGACTTGCCGCTGCCCGATGGCCCTACCACGCTCACGAACTCGCCCTCGCGTATGTGTAGGTTCGCCCTGTCCAGAGCGCGGACTTCCTCTCCGCCTACGCCGCCCTGATTATATATCTTTGAAACATTCTCAAATCTTATCATGGCCTTACTCCCCGCTGGCCGAGTTTGATGGCGCGGCGCTGCCGCTGTCTCCGCCGCCAGCCGAGCCGCCCGAACCGCCGTCCGAAGGCGGCCTGTCGCCGCCTGACCTGACCCTGACCTCGCCGCCCATGCCTGGCACGCCGCCCATCATGAACGCGCCGTTCTGATTGCCAGTCGAGGCGGCGACCGTATAGTAGACGGTCTGCCCGTCCGACAGCCCGCTCACGACCTCGACATTCGTGCCGTCCGACAGTCCCGTCTCGATTTTCGTCTCGCCCGCGGGCAGCCCCGACTCGTCAAGCTCCGTGAACACATAGACTTCCTCGCCGTACTCCTGCACGGCATCCATCGGTATGACGACAACGCCTTCCTTCTTTTCCTTTATAATGGTCGCGGTCGCGCTCATGCCGAACTTCATGACGTCGGCACGGTCGGCTTCGATGGTGGTCGCGTATTTCGGTGCGCTCCCGCTCGTGTCGCCCTCGTCAGACACCTCTGTCACGACCCCGCTGAAGGTCTGCCCTTCGATCGCGTCGAGAGTCAGATCCACCTGCTGCCCGACCTCTACCGCTGAAACGTCCAGCTCGTCCACGCTGACGTTCACTTCCACCTTGTCGCGGCGCGTCACGGATATCGCCGCGTCCGATACGACAGATACCACGCCTGATGTGGGGGCACTCAGGATTTTCGCGGTGCGCAGGGCGTACAACTCTTTCAGCGTTTCGAGCAGGTCGTCCTGCTTGGCGCTCAGTATCGCATAGTCCTTGTTTTCTTCGGGAACGCTGAGCAGGAACAGCGAAGTCCCCGAATATACTTTCTCATTTTCATATGCGTAGACGCTCTCTATCTTGCCGACGCTTTCGGTTACGGAGAGCGGCGCGTGGATATAAAGCTCGCCCTCGCCGATGGTCTTGCCGCCTTTTTTCACGGTGGCCTTATCGCCGAGCTTCGGGCCGTTGTCCGTCAATGTTACCGTTATTGTATCCCCGTCCTTTTTCGCGACAGTGCCTGCTGCCTCTGTTCCGCCCGCGAGCGCGACTGTCACAGAGCTGCCGACGGAGAGCTTCGCGCCTGAATCAGATGCCGCCGCAACATCGACCGCCATCAGCCCGTCCGTCGAGAGCAGGGCGAGAGCCCCCTTGCTTTTCATGATGCTCGCTACGCTCTTGCCCGCCTTTCCGTAGACGGCCTTGACGCGCGCTGTCATGACAGATGTCACGCTGACGCTGTCCGTATATTTGTACTCTTTCGCTTCCAAGGAATCCTGCACTTCTTCAAGAGCGCTCTTGGCGTTGGATATGGCCGTCGATATGGAGGTCGAGTTCAGCGTCGCGAGAGTGTCGCCCGCGCCAACTTCATCGTCCGCGCTCACGAGGACTTCGTCGAAGCTCACATCGTCGGGCAGCTCGATATCTTCGCTGGCCGCCGCCAGGTTGCCCGTGGCCACGACGGTGGACTGAATATCGCCCGCCGCCGCGGTCACGGAAACGACATTGGCCGTCTGCGCCGCCTGGCTGCCCACGGCAAGCATCGGCATGACGTACACCACGCCGACCACCACCGCTACTCCCACAGCTATGAGGACAAACGGCCATTTTCTGATACTTCTCTTTCTCATTGCGATCCCTCCATCAAATGGTGACATGAAAACGCGGATTGTTTTGCGGGCCGGCGGTGATGCCATTCTCGCGCCGCCCAGCGTACTTCGACTCATATCTGACTACGCGCATTCTATAACATCACTGCTATAATGAACCTGAAAGACGGACGCAACAATAATATTTTTTCGAGTAACAATAACTGTGAAGGAATAATAAAGCCAGCCCTTCGGAAGCCGTGATGACGCGGCGGAAGATGGGTGGCACAGGATGTGCGCGGAATAAGTGAGACAGAAGATGTGCGCGGCATAGGTGCGGCAGAAGATGCACGGCTCAGGATGTGCGCGGAATAAGTGAGACAGAAGATGCGCGGCTCAGCATGTGCGCGGAATAAGTGCGGCAGGATAAGAACAGGGAAATATACGCGGCGGACTTTATGAAGCGGAGCTGTCGCCTCCGAGGAATCGGGTCAGCTCATCCAAGGTCGGGCTGCCGCTCATGCCGCCTTTTTTCGTAACGGTCAGAGCCCCCGCGCAGTTCGCGAAGCGAAGCGTCTCGGCCAGCGATGCCTGCTCTATGCATTCCGTAAGCGGGCGCCCCACGAAGCGCGAGAGGAACGCGCCGTCGAACGCGTCGCCCGCGCCGGTCGTGTCTATGGCTTTCAGCGCGACGGGTGCGGCATCTATGCGGCATCCCCGCGTGTAGGCCGCCGCGCCGTCTTTTCCGCGCGTGACGAAGAAGGCCGAGACGCCCTGATCGAAGCAGTAGTCCGCGGCGGACTGTTCGCTCTTGGTCCCGAACACGAAGGGCATTTCGTCGAGACTCACCTTGACGATATCCGCTTTCGGGAGAAAGTCCATGACCGTCCGGCGGCAAGCGTCTGGGTCGTCCCACAGGCTCAGGCGTATGTTCGGGTCGAAGGAGATATGCGCCCCCGCGCTTTTGGCGAGATCTATCGCTTTTGCGTGCGCGTATTTCGACGGCGACTCCACGAGCCCGAGCGACGTGAAATGCAGGATGTCGCCGCGACTGAAAATACCCTCCGGTATTTCGCTTTCGTCCAGCAGCATGTCGGCGCCAGGCTTGCGGGCGAAGGTGAAGTCGCGGTCTCCGTCGGGCGACAGGGTGACGAAAGCAAGGGTGGTGCAGGCGCGGGAGGTCGCATGCACCAGCGATGTGTCCGCGCCGAACTCCGAGATAGCGGACACGGCCATGCGCCCGAGCGCATCGTCGCCGACCTTCCCGATGAAGTGGCTGCGGGTTCCGAGCTTGGCGGCCGCCACCGCGGTGTTGGCAGGGCTTCCTCCGGGTGAGGGAATCAGCGCCCGCCGCGCGTCCTCGCTATCGCCCGCGCCGAGCGGTATGAAGTCCACCAACGCTTCGCCTATGCAGTAAAGATTCGCACTACCTTCCATCCCAATTACTCCTATCCGTCTCCGGCCGTCTGCCGCGAAAATTATGGCTGTTATTATTGCCGCCGGCCCAGCGACGAAATCGCCGAGCCAGCCTTATACATCATACCATCTGAGCAATTTTGTGTCACGGGCTTACGGATATGCTCCAGCGGCGGCGGCATTCCCCGTGCGCCGCCAGCGCCACCAGGTTTTTCTGCGAACCCAGCTCCTCGACTATGCCGTCGCGCGAGGGCAGCGATGTCCACGGCTCGATGCAGACGAAGGGCGCATCGGTGTGCGGCGTGTGCCAGAGCGCCAGATATTCCATGTCAGGGTAGGCTATATCAATGCGTCCGGTGCCGCTGCTGCTTCTTCTCAGCGAAACCAGGCCGCCCGTGTTCTCCAGCACGATGGCGTCGTCGTCGAAAAGGCTGTGCCGAAGGTTCACGCGGCCGTCTTGCAGAGGGAAAGCGGCCCTGCCGTCCGTCGCGAAGCGCTGTGGCGACATTGCTATCCGCGTGACGCGCTCCGCGTTCGGGAACTCGATGAAATAGTCCTCAAAGGTTTCGCCTTCGCGCAGCGGAACGCGAAACCCGGGATGCCCGCCCAGCCCGAAATACATCGCTTCGCCGCCCAGGTTTTCGACGCGGTATTCGATGTGCAGCCGATGGGCGTCCAGGCGGTAGCGGACTTCTATCCGAAAATCGAAAGGGTATTGCTCCTTCGTCGTCGCGCTGCTCTCTAGGCGGAACGCCGCCTCGTGCGCCGATGCGGAGACTACCGTCATTTCCGAGTCCTTCAGGAACCCGTGAATGTCCATGCGGTATCTGCGCCCGCGATGCTCATACGACCCTTCCGTGAGTCTGCCGATATAGGGGAACAGATGAATGGCCCTGTCCGCCCAGTACCTGGCATCCCCCTGCCAGATATACTCGGTGCCGCCCGCGCCGTCCGCGCCCTCTCCCCGCACCGTGCCGCCCGCGCCCTCCTCCCGCACCGCGCCTACCGCGCCGCCCGCGCCGCCGATGCGGTATATGCTTCGGATTTCCGCGCCTAGGTTCGATAAGGCCACGCGGAGCTCGTCGTTTTGGAGGATGACATCAGGCAGCTTAGTCATAGCGCGCCTTGGTTTTCCTCTCTCCATTCCCTCACAATCTCCACCATGTCCAGGTATTTTTCGGTAGGCACATAGTCGGGTATGGAGTTCCCCGAGCCGAAGGCGAATCCGCCATGGCCGATGCATTTCGATATCACTTCCAGTATGTATTCCTTCAGCTCTTTCCTGTCGAGCGATATCACCATGTCGGTGTCTATCCCTCCGAAATTTCCTATGCGGTCGCCGTAGCGTTCCACCCATTCGGGGAAGGGCGCTATCTGATCCTCGTTCGAGTGCTTCGCGTCTATGCCGGCGGCTATCAGGTCTTCCATCACGGGGAAGATGGAGCCGCATGAATGCAGGAGAAACGGCTTGCCCGCGCCATGCACGAGGTCGATGATTCTCTTGTGCGCGGGTATGACGTGCGTGCGGATGTCGTCCGGCGGCAGCAGTGGCGCCGTCCTGAATCCGAGGTCGTCACCAAACCGGCAGACGCAGAACGCGTCGCCAAACTCCGCGAGGAACCTCGACCATATCACGGCTGCCACATCGCTCACCTTCCTGAACAGCTCCGCGTACAGCTCGCTGTCGTCGGCCCTGATATAGCAGAGCGTCTCGTAGCCCGTGAGGTCTTGCACCGTCTCGAACACGCCGTTGCCGACGCCTCCGACGGCCTTCATCCCCTGCGGCAACGCATCCCGCAGCGCGGCGAACTGCGGGAAGTATTGGGCGCAATAGATGTCTGGCAATTCGTCCCAAGGGTAGTCGTCAAATTCCTCGCGGTTTTTTACGGCCCCGATATTGTGCTTGTAGAGCGCGCCGCCCCGCGGCAGCGTCGCCGTGATATTGCCCTCGTAGATAGCCGTGTCATAGCCCATCTTGCGAAAAAATTCGCAGTAATTTCGGAAGAACTCCAGCCTGTCCGCTTCGTCGCCGTCCGCCAGGGCGCCGAACGGCCTGCCGAGAATCTTCTCCATATGCGAGACGTCTATGATGTGCTCGTACAGCGGGAGACGTGCCGGCTCGATATTGCGGGCCGCGTTCACGACATTCTCAAAGTCCGGTTCAAAATGTTTCATTTAATACCTCTCCGCGTGAAGGTGCATTGCGATGGCGTTTTCGACCGGCACGTCGATGTTCAGCATATTGCACGTGGACAGCACGAAACCGGTCCTGTCGTATGATATGATTTATGGTCAACTTATCCAACGGTTTCCTATATCCTCTAATCTGCGCACATTTCATTCAACAGATTATATTCATTGCAGAGAATCCATCGTAGCTCTTCATCCTCTTCAATATAGGTAAATCGTGAAACCGGTTCCGCAAAAAAGTTGTCAGTCATATCGTTATTGATTGAAGATATTTCGCCGATTATTGACGGCTCGCTATTATCCGCACATCCGAAGGAGTGCAAGAGGTATGGATGCAATGTAATGCTGTTACCATTCGTGATATGAAATGGCGCACCCGCTTCGACTTCGTGGAGCATACCATCTCTGTAAACCCGAACTGGAGACTCCGTATCGGGATTGCCGCCTGGTGTTATGTTCCAAAGGCGAATCTCGAATGCGCCACCAGACCTGCTGACGATATCTTCACTTTTTGTTTTATGCATGTGTATTGGCAATCTTTGTCCGGGTTCTAATACTATGATTTTTTCAGCATAGGGTGTTCCTATGTTTCTGTTATCAATCAAGCCGTTGCGAATAGTGAATAAGACTGCGCCGAGCTTGTGGAAATCTCCATTTCCGAAATCGGTCACATCCCATCCCAACATTGTTTTTGTGATGGAATCAATCTCATCAATATGCTTTATCCACATATCAATATCCCAATATGCAAACCTAGGCAGCATAAATCCGTTTTGTCTTGTTTGTTCCAACGAAAATGCGATGGCAGACTGTATTTCCGATCTCTTCATAAACTTTCCCCCTTTATTTTAAAATGTGCAGTTTCCATTTATTAATCATTTGCGGCCTCGCTCATTGCCAGCACATTTTCGAGAGGGACATTCGCAAGCAGCGCTTCGTGGCTTGGCGACACGATATAGTTTTCGCCAAATATATCGCGTAGCCTATGCACTGTATCCTTTACCTCCTGCGGTGTTCCGAATGTCAGCAAATCCTGTGTATCAACTCCGCCCATGAATATGATATCCTTGCCGAATTCACGGGCGAGCCTATCCGGTTCCATACCTATTGCTTTTGCCTGGATTGGATGTAAGCAGTCTATTCCAAGGTCAATTAGCTTTGGGATCAGTTCATATATCGAACCACAGGAATGTATGGTTACCTTCAATCCGTAGCTTTTCATTTGGTCGATTATCTTCTTTGCATATGGCGCGATAAATCTGTCGAAAAATTCTGGGCTGATTAGGCATGCCGCCTGGCTTCCGAGGTCGTTCCCGAAGAAAGCGCTTGTCAATTTGTCGCCCACAAGATCGAAATACAATTTGTTTGACTCCAAATAAAAATCCGTAATATGGTCTGTCACCGCCTCGACGACCTTAGGGTCTGTATACATTTTCATAAAGTATTCTTCCATGCCGAAAAAATCGCACGCAATATGGAAAAAGCAGCACCACATCCCTCCGAGGACGGCTAGATCCATCTCTTCTGCCTTCTTTATTTTCTCAATATTAGATGAAAAATCCAGATATTCTGTTGAAGGCCAAGGGAATCTGTCCACCTCGGCCACATCCGTTGTTTCGGAAAACACACCGGGGTCATTGAGGCTAACGCGTGCTCTCCCTCCAAGCACATCGAATATGGGCTTGCCTTCAGGATGCTTCCATGAAAGAAAATCGAGTTCAGGCGAAAGCCATATTAAATCACTCTTTAGCGTCTGCGCCAAAAGCATGTCCGCTTTTCCTATCTTTTCCGATGTTAGTACGCTTAATGCCGCATAATGTTTTTCTTCTTCCGTCAGTACCTCTTTTTCTATTCCGAAATGCTCTAGATATATATTCTTTGCATCTTCTGATGGGTTTCCTATCCAAAAACCACTGTTTCCTGCTTTTCTGTTGTAGATAGAGTTAATCAGTTTCGATCCTTTCATGTCTCATCCTCCGTTTTCTTTGTAGGTTCCATTAGGTTCTAGTTTCGTATCGACAAGAGGAACGACTTGATTTCGTTTCCTCTGAAGCAGATATCTGAACACTCCATACGCGATAACGGACGAAGTGGATTTTGAAGAATATCTGACTCCGTTATGCCGTCCACCGATGCGGGTAGAAGGAGCGCTGCATTAGCGGGAGCTCCGCTTGTTTCCATTGCCGTTATTGCAATCTGCTTCCCGTCGTGCGAAGGTTTTATGCTTGTGATGAGCACGTGGTCACTCTCCATTCTTATGCCGTAATCCCACAGAGCGCAGTTGCCCTCTACGGCGACCAATGGGCAATTGACGGACATTGCGTCACGTTGTACTGATGATAGCGACAGTGTGCCGTAGTATGGCTGGATGGCACATCGACCGGATACCTCTCTTCGGTCCGGTGCCGCGTCAGGCGAATATGAGCCACGAACTAAGGTCATATCAATTTGTGGGCCTGCTACGCGAAAACCGTGTTTGTTGTCATTAAACAGCGCTACAGACATATTTTCTCCAGCCAAAGCCACATACCGCAATGAGGGGAGTTCAGTTGCCTGTTTTTCGCGGGAAATGCTCCCCATAGGAGTTTCATAAATATATTTTGGATTATTAACTGCGGTGCTGAATCCCAGCCTTAGAACAGGAATGCCGGTTTTGTGATGCCCCAGTTCATTCCAGTCCAGGTTGAAATGGATATCCACACGAGCCAAATCATCATACAGGGTAATGTCTTCCGTGAATGTTGAAGCATTATATTTTCGTGTGATACGAATTTGTGAAAGCACGGGCCCGTTCTGAGTGACTTTTACCTCGGGAGAATCTATCAGATAGTGTAACGACATCTCGTTTCCCAGAACCCATGCAGACATAATATGTGGCTCTTCATATATCATCTTCAGAATCCCCGAACTTCGTTGTGCATTGAATGCGCTTGGCACCTCAGCAAACCCCGTCATATGTTCCAATACGTCGCGCCCTGAAATCTCATCGCGCAAGGTCACTATTGTGCCTGTGCGTGCGCTTATTTCCAGCAAGTACCGTTTGCTGCGCAAGCTGTGGACACTTCCATCATCATGGCATGAGCCCAGCGCCAGAGGCATAGGGCAGGGAGGGGTGTCGAGTGCTTCCAAAGAATAGTGCCTTGACGATAAGCCCTGCATATTGTCTGCCACGAACATGACCCTGTTGCCTGATATTTGTCCGATGCTGGTGCCTCCATCCCAGCGCAGCGCAATGGATTCCGGAGAATTTGGCGGCAAAGGGGCTGAAACTATGTCGGTTCGCTCAAACGCTAATGAATTGAACACGGTTATCCCGTCGTTGCCATCTATCCTTAGGCTTTTTTGCAGCACTTTGTCGGCAGAAGCAATGGCTTCACCGCCTATTTGAAAATTGTAGCTGTCAGCCGCGTGAATATTGCAGCCACATGCTATATCATGGAAGCCATTAAAGCAGATTTTGCGCCATGATTCATTCAAAAGCTGTGACTCCTCTGTGGTATCATTTCCGTTGAGCATGTTGAGGGCAGCCGCCGCCTGCGCGTCGCAAAGGCGCGCGTCGCCATCCCTCTGCATTTTTTTAATCGCTGCCTTCGTGGTATAACAGCCTTCAAATATAAATCCCTGCTCTCCTTTATATATGGGCCAGTCCTGTTTTTCGGCGAGCACTTCGTCAAAAAAAGCGCATACCTTTGAAAAAACAAGTTTCGGCAAACCCGGTTTGCTGTCCAAATAGCGTTTGATGGATATATCCCTGCGGGTTGGCCCGCCGCCATGATCGCCTACGCCGAATACAAACATGCTGGTATGGACACCGAAACTATCTAGGAATTCATTGGCTGCGGAGATTACGTTTTCCGGACGCAGCGCGTTATTGTATGGTCCAAAACAGTAGTCAAGCAAACGCGAGCCATCTGTGCCCTCCCACCATTTCAATGCATGTCCTTCCGCATTGCAGCGGAAATGATAATAGTAGCTTACTCCCGCTTTGGTAAGCAGGTTTGGCACTGTAGCAGGATGCCCGAACGTATCGGGCTCCCAGCACACGCGCGAAGGTGGGGCATGCAATACGTTTTGCGAATAGCGCGAGGCTTGAAGCAATTGCTGTATGAATGTTTCGCCCGAAGATGTATACAAGTCATGTTCAGACCACGTTGCGGCAGTTACTTCCCAGCTCCCCTCGGCAATCTTCTCCAATACACGCGAAAAAGTCTCTGGGTCGTTTTGTTGCACAATATCATAGACGCAAGACTGGCTCTGGGAAAAGCATAAATCCGGATTTTCATCCATCAGTTTGACAATTGTGCGAAAGTCGCGCACACATATATCTTTCGTTTCATCATAGTTCCATAACCAGTTCATATCGATATGAGAGTGTGCAATCAAGTGTACTTTGAATTGTTTCGCAGCGCAATCAATCTTCTCCAGTATAGTATCGATTGCAGCCAAGTCAGTTTTGATAATTTCCCAGTCTCTATTGTGAACTGCTTCCGAATGCAATGCGTCATTCATTTCGCTAAGCGCCTCGCAGATTTGGGGAAATCCAAAATCGGCGAGCTTCTGTGCGAATCTCAATTGGGTTATCGCGGTGGAAAGCTCCAACATCCGCTGCTCCAAAACTTCGCAATTTATATAGACACCTAGATGCGCATCCCCTTCTCCTTGCGGGGTTTTAAATACCACAGTGTGTGTTGCGCCTCTTTTGTACCGCGGAGTGACGGTTATTTCACACGGCCTGCTGTCGCCCCAATATTTATATGAAGCAACATGCTTTCCGTCAATATGGATATCCAGCGGTGCCAACATAGTCATCGTTATATAAATTTTTGTTCCCTCAGTCGGGATGCCTTCGATGTATTCTGGCAGCGCGATGCGTTTTCTCATTGCCGCGGGACCATCTACCATAGACCAGTCACACGGTTTCAAGTTTTCGCTATGGTCATTGGCGGTGCCAGAATTCACGTTGATGCCGTTGATGGGAGCGCCTTTTCCGATTACGTTCTCCCAGCCGGAATCGTCATAGTCTGGCATTTCGCATCCGCGTATGTCACCCTGAAAAAAGGTGCATATACCCGGTAGCCCCGCAGATGAAATCTTCTTTATTATATCGTCTGCGTATTCAATCCATAAACGATAATTCTCCATGTTGTTCCTCTCGTTTATCATTCGACATCTATATGGCACTTTGAAGCAATAATTCTTGTGTGGCATCTTCATTATTGATTTCAGCGTTAATTCTGCCACGTTTCATTACATATATTCTGTCACACATAGTCAGTATCTCAGGCATTTCTGAAGATACTATAATCACCGCAATGCCGCGCCGTGTCAACTGGTCAAGAATAGTGTATATTTCCGCTTTTGCCCCAATGTCGATCCCGCGCGTCGGTTCGTCTACGATCAATACTTTTAGATCCTCCTTTATCAAGGAGCGCGCGAGTATGACTTTTTGCTGATTGCCGCCAGACAGTTTTTGAATAAGCTGAGTTACGGATGGGGTTTTGATGCCAAGCCTATTTACCATGTCGTTGACGCTCGTTAGCTCTTTGCGCCTTTTTATGCCATTGAACCTCACGAAATTTTTTATTGTAGAAATAGTCATGTTGAATTTTATGCTCGCATCGCCGAATATGCCTTGTTCCTTTCGATTCTCCGGTACGTACCCGATGCCCGCCTGCTTTGATTCACGTGTGTCGTTGCGCTTTAGCTCAATGCCGTCCACTATAACCTTGCCTACGAGACGTTTGTCCGAACCAATGATTGCTCGCGTAAGCTCAGTACGTCCTGCTCCCATCAGTCCTGAAAACCCGACTATTTCTCCAGAGCGTACGTTGAACGAAATATCTTTGACGTGATAACTGGTCAGCCCCTGCACATCAAGCATTACATCGCCTATGCTGCCGCCCTGTTTTGGATAAAGATCCGATAGTTCCCGTCCCACCATCAAGGAAATGATTTGTTGCTGCGTAGCATCGCTTGTATTGATTGTGTCCACATATTTCCCATCCCTTAATACGGTGATTCGGTCAGTGGCCTTAAGAATCTCCTCAAGCTTATGTGAAACATATATGATGCCACAGCCCTTTGCCTTTAAGTCTTTGATTATGCGGAAGAGATTATCGATTTCCGATGGACTAAGCGCAGACGTAGGCTCATCCATTATGATCACTTTTGTATCAAGCGAAATCGCTTTTGCAATTTCGACCAGTTGCTGTTTTGCTACGGGCAATTTTTTCAGCAAAGTACGCGGATCTTCGGATAATCCTATATAGTCCAGCAGGATTTTCGTGTCTTCATACACTTTCTTCTTATTTACAATTCCTGCTCGATACGTGGGCAGATGCGAGAAATAAATATTTTCCGCGATTGACATATTGGGAACAAGGTTTAATTCCTGGTATATCACGCTTATGCCTTTGTTTATGGCCTCATTCGGGTTCCTGAATGTCACTACCTCGTTCTCAAACCGCATCTGTCCATCAAAACCATGGTATATCCCAGCGATAATTTTTATTAACGTGGATTTTCCCGCGCCATTTTCGCCAACGAGCGCGTGGACTTCTCCTTTTCGTAAATCGAATTTAACTTTATCAAGTGCGTGCACTCCGGGAAAATATTTTGAAATGCCTTGCAGGTCAAGCCAACAATCATTTGCAGTGCCCATCTAAAACTCTCCTTTTCTGATATTTCAAAGAGATGCCTGCGACTCTTTGAGTAACCGGATGTCCGCGCTTTGTTTTCTCCGCACGTCTATATAGACAGCTATTATAATCACCGTCCCGCGCACGATGTCGTGATAAAACGTATTTACGTCCATTAGCACAAGACCATTTTGCAAAACTCCGAGGATAAGGACGCCTATAATAGCTCCCGTGAGGCTTCCGATGCCTCCATTCAAGCTAACTCCGCCCAGGATGACTGCCGCTATAACGGTCATCTCCATGCCTACACCGGCAATGGCTTGGCCGGAATCAAGCCTAGATGTCAAAATGATGGCGCTGATTGAGAACAGTATATTGCCGATGACAAAGACCTGTAGCTTGATTCGGGAAACACTCAATCCCGCGAGTGCGGAGGCTTCTTTGTTTCCGCCAACAGCATAGATGTATCGCCCGAATGCAGTATTGTTTAAGACGAAATAGAATGCAGCAATCAGAAAAATTACAATCAGAAGAGGCGTCGGGAATATCCCAATACTGCCCATGCCAATTTCAGAAAACCCCTTTACTTTGATGGGTTGCGAGACGGCTTGTGTTATAACCATTATTACGCCCCTGAAAATGGCCATCGTGCCGAGCGTAGCTATCAATGAATTCAATTTCAGTTTTGTTACCAGAAAACCGTTTAATAGTCCGGCAGAGCATCCCGCACCCAAAGTCACGATGATGCCAACAAAGATATTCCCAGTGTAATTCATCGCCATTACACCAAGAACACCGGCAAATGCCTGCAGCGAGCCCACCGACAAGTCTATCTCGCCGGAAAGTATGATCATTGTCATGCCAATAGCGGCAATCATGCTCGGCGATGCCTGGCGTAGAATATTCATAATATTATTCGGCGTAAAAAAGGCGGGTGACAAAATAGACAATACTATGCCTATCGCAATAAGCGCAATCAGCAGCCCGCTTTGATCCATTTGCAGCAGTCCGAAAAAAGAGTTCTTTCTTTTGGCCAGTTGGTTCATACTAATCACTCCATTAATATTACATTGGTATTTTACGTCAGGCGACCGAGGCATCATGCAGGTAGCCTGACGTATTAATTATTTCAGCAAGGCTTCGACAGCATCAAAATCCAATATCCAAGCATCGCCCTCTTGCGTATAGAAATCGCCATACGTTTCTTTTGTTACCATTGTGGTTGGCGTGAGATAGCGCTCAGGCAAATCTTCCCCTGCTACTGCTTTTTTCGATGCATCAACGATACATGCCCCAACGAAATCAGGGAACATGGCCAGCTCAGCCACTATTGGAGTATCGTCTTGCAAGGCTTCTCTGCCGACTACGCCTTCAAGCCCATACCCAACTGCGCTAAGCTTGGAGGAATCTAACCCCGCAGCCTTATATCCTTGAACACCGCCTTGCGTAGAATCGTCATTGATTCCAAAAATCGCATTAATATCAGGATTTGCGGTACAGGCATCGGTCGCGCCTTGGAGCGCTTTTTCTTTTCCGCCCTGTGAGTCTATTTCCTGTTCGATAGAGTATTTCGCGCCGGAAGCCTCAAGCCCCTCCTTGAACCCTTCAACGCGAAGGCGGCAATCTTCAAAATTAGGGAATCCGACGAGCAGGAATTTCAAATCTATGTTGTTGTCTTTTCCGTAGTTGCCAAACCATTCGCCTGCCTGTTTGCCCGCGCCTTTATTGTCTGCGCCCACACAAGTATATTCACCGCCTACGGGATTGGATTCCGTGATAACGATAATGCCAGCATCTTTGGCTTTTTCAATAACAGGTCCTAATGTGGTTGCGTCTACGGGCGTCAATGCGAGTACGTCAACACCTTTTGCAATAAAATTCTCGGCAAAAGATATTTGTTGTGACGAGTCTTGGTTTGCATCAGCAATCTCCAGGGTGATACCGAGTTCTTCTGCTCTGCGTTTTGCGCCATTCGTGACATTTTGATACCACTCATGGCTCATAAAATTGCAAACATAGCCGATTGTGAAGCTGGTCCCGTCCGTAGACGCAGGTGTTTGTGTGTTTTCCGCATCCGCAGCGCCATCGGCAGTCTCGGTGGTGGCCGCGCCGTCGTCCGTACTTCCCGCGTCGCCGCCCCCGCTGCTGCATGCCGCAAGCATCACGGCTGCCATCATTATGCACAGTGCTATAACAAATAACTTCTTCTTCATATCGCTTCCTCCTAAATCTCCTGAACCCTACAACTATTGATCTACGCTTCTTTTTCCGAAAACCGATTATTACAAACCAGCGCACTGCCGGCATGTTCCGTCTCTGCTGTGCCTAGCCCTTGAAAATCCGCCTGTATACGAGCGCTACCCCGCCCATTGCTTCCGTGTTGCGCTTCAGCGCGGGGCTGTAGATGTCGATATCCTGGCTGTGCCCGGGGTAGGGGCGTCCGTGTATGTACTGCCTTACGCTGTCCACGAAGGTCGGTGAGTAGTCGGGTATGTCTCCGGTCAGCACGATGGTGTCGGGACCCACGCTGACGATGAGGTTGCTGAGCGCGATGGCGACGTATCTGGCGCAGGTGAGCAGCTCGACGCGGAAGGCTTCTTCGCCGCTCTCGGCGCGGTCCAATATCTCCCTGAGCGTGAGCGCGTCCACGTCGGCTATGCCGCATTCGCGCCGTATGGCATCGTCGGTCTTGAGCTTCGACTTGACGCGCCGCAGCAGCGAGCGCCCGTCCGCGACCGTCTCCAGGCAGCCGTAGTTTCCGCAGGCGCACTGCCTGCCGTTGATGTCCACGACCATATGCCCGATTTCCCCCGCGCTGTTGCCATAGCCGTGGAACACCTTCCCGTCTATTACCACGCTCGCGCCGATGCCCGTGTGGTAGACGCCGCACGCGACGAGCACCTTCGATGCCTTGGCTTTCCCGAACCAGTTCTCGCAGAGCGCGGAAGCCGCGGTCTCCTTTTCAAACTCCACGGGTATGCCTATCTGCTCGCCCACGATGGCCTTGAGCGGCACATCATGCCAGCCCGTGAGGTTCGGGGGATTGATGATAAGCCCGTTTTCCACGTCGATGGGCCCGGGCGTCACCAGCCCTATCCCGTGTATCTGCTCCTTCGCGACCCCCTGCCCGTCCATTATGGACTTTATGGAGCTGACGATTTTCTCGATGACCGCATCCTGCGCCGGTGCATCGCCCATGTCTATATGCATCTCGTCCAGCAGCCGAGCCTTGAAGTCGGTGATGACGATGTATATCGCCGTGGCGGTCAGGCTCACGCCGATGATATTGCCCGCGTTCGGGTTCAGAGAGAGCAGCGCCGCCTTCCTGCCGCCGTTCGATTCCTCGTGCCCGCTTTCGACTATGTAATTTTGCTCGATGAGTTCGTTTGCGATATTCGTGATGGAGGGGGAAGTCAGCCCCGTCTTTTCGGCGAGATCCTTCCGCGATACGCTCTCGCCCTCGCGTATGAGGTCAAATACGAGCCGCGTGTTGTTCCGTTTCATTCTGGCGCTGTCGATGCGTTTCATTGCTGGGACAACTCCCTTTCCTCTGCTCCTTCGCCCACGTCCGAATCCGCTGCCTGAACCACACAGGAGGGGTTCTTTTTTATCGTAATTAATTATCTATCCCTAATATCCACGAAATACCACCTTATTTCCGTATAGAATAGCGCGAATTTTCGCAAATGTCAAGTATTTTCGGAAAACTTTTTTAATTAATTTAAAAATGATGGGAGCTTAAGGGTTTACGGCCACGGCTAATTGTATCGCGCCCGAATTTCATGTATAATGGCTTTTACGGTGCGATGCGTTAAAGCAGTGTGCGCCGCTCTACCGGCATCAGTGTGCGCCGCGAGGTATAGGCGCGTAGCAGGAAAATCAAGAGAGGAACAAAGGAGCGTATTATGAATAAGAAACTGAAATTTGCATTTGTCGTGCTGATGGTTGCCGTTTTTGCGATGGCGTTCGCGGGCTGCACCGGCTCGGGCTCGAACAGCGGCGACGCTGAGGACAAGGCTACGGAAGCGGCCGACGGAGCTGTGGCCACCGAAGCGGCAGTGGCTGATTCGGGGAGCGACCTTGACTATGTGAAGGAGAACGGCAAGCTGAAGATAGGCATCACCATCTTCGCGCCCATGAACTACCGCGACGACGACGGCAAGCTCGTCGGCTTCGACACGGAGTTCTCGGAGGCCGTCTGCGAAAAGCTGGGCGTCGAGCCTGAGTTCATCGAAATCGACTGGGACATGAAGGCGGTCGAGCTGAAGGCCAAGAACATTGACTGCGTATGGAACGGGTTCACCGTCAGGGACGACCTTAGAAAAGAGATATTGTTCTCGGACAGCTATATGAAGAACATGCAGGTAGCCGTCATCAGGGCGAAGGACGAGAGCAAGTACAAGACGCTTGAGGACATGGCCGGTGCCAGCATCGTGGCCGAGCAGGAATCGGCGGGCGAAAAAGCCGTGACAGCCACGGACTCGGCGCTGTACGAAGCGCCTTATACGGCCGTGAGCAAGCAGACCGACGCGCTGATGGAAGTGAAGGCCGGCACCGCCGACATCGCGGTCATCGACTATACGATGGCGAAGTCGATGGTGGGCGAGGGCACGAACTACAGCGACCTCATGATAGCGCCGGGCGTTGAGCTGGCGCCCGAGGAGTACGCCGTAGGCTTCAGAATCGACAGCGACATAGCCCCCGAGCTGAACAAATTCCTGAAGGAGCTGACCGAGGACGGAACGCTGGACGAAATAGCCGAGAAATACGACCTCACCGCGTCGCTCATTTCAAACCAGCAATAATTAAGCAATAACAATAGTGGCAAGCGCGTGGAACACAGGCAGAACACGGCACGGATAGATAAAGGAACAAAAGGCGGAGCGGCATGGGCGCGGGTTTAGCGGACGTCACCCTCAATTTGCTGGAAGGCTTCAAGCTCAACTGCATCGTATTTGCGGTGACGCTTCTATGCTCGCTTCCGCTCGGCCTTGGGCTCGCGTTCTGCTCCATGAGCAAATACCGCGCGGTCAGGGCCGTCAGCAAGACCTTCGTCTGGATAGTCAGGGGCACCCCGCTGCTCCTGCAGATCATCGTCGTGTTCTACGTGCCTAGCCTTGTGTTCAACGTCTCGTCGCTCGGCAGGCCGGACGCCGCCATCGTCGCCTTCGTCATCAATTACACTGCGTATTTTTCCGAAGTCTACAGGGGCGGCATCGAGAGCATATCCAAAGGCCAGTACGAAGCGGGCCAGGTGCTTGGCATGACGAAGGGCCAGGTGTTCTTCAAGGTCATACTCCTCCAGGTCGTGAAGCGCATCATGCCGCCTATGAGCAACGAAATCATCACGCTCGTGAAGGACACGGCGCTCATGCGCGTCATCGCGAACAAGGAGATCATCATGTTCGCGCAGGAGTACATCTCCGGACAGGGGCTCATCTGGCCGCTGTTCTACAGCGGCGTGTTCTACCTCGCGTTCTGCGGCGGGCTGACGCTGCTGTTCGGAGCGGTGGAGCGCCGGCTCAGCTATTTCAGGGCATGATGGCGTGGAACAACGCGGCAGGGCGTGGAATAACAACAACAACAATAACAGTAACAGTAACAGCGGGCAGTCGTGATGGGAAATGATGGAAACATAGACGGGAAGCATTGATGGCGATACTTGAAGCGAAAAACATACACAAGAGATTCGGCGGGACGGAAGTCCTGAAGGGCGTCAGCTTTTCGCTCGACCGCGGCAAGTCGCTGGCCATGATAGGCTCGTCGGGCAGCGGCAAAACGACGCTGCTCCGCTGTCTGAATTTCCTCGAAAAGCCGGACGAGGGTGTCATCAAGGTGAACGGCGAAACCCTCTTTGACGCCGCGGACCCATCGACGCACACCGAGTCCGACGTTCGCAGAAAGCGCCTGCATTTCGGCCTCGTGTTCCAGCAGTTCAACCTGTTCCCGCAGTACACGGCGCTCGGCAACGTGACGCTCGCGCCCGAGCTTCTGGCGAAGGACGACCCGAGCTATGGCTCTGACAAAGCGCGCATCCTCGCGCGGATACGCGACGAAGCGAAGGACATACTGGCGCAGGTCGGGCTTTCGGAGAAGATGGACTCGTACCCGCACCAGCTTTCGGGCGGGCAGCAGCAGAGGGTGGCGATAGCCCGCGCTCTCGCGATGAAGCCGGACATACTCTGCTTCGACGAGCCTACGAGCGCGCTTGACCCCGAGCTTTCGGGCGAGGTGCTCGCGGCGATACGCCGGCTCTCTGAGCGCAATATCACGATGGTCATAGCGACGCACGAGATGGGCTTCGCGCGTGAAGTGGCGTCGCAGGTGATTTTCCTGTCGGACGGCGCGATACTCGAATCCGGCCCGCCGGAGCAGGTGCTTTCAAACCCGCAGACCGAACGCCTGCGCAGCTTCCTGAACGCGGTGCTGTAGAGCCATGGGCGCGGGTCAGGAATTTTACAGCTATATACTGGCCGGAATCGGAATCATCGTCGTGCTGTTTTTCGCGATGAGGCTGCGCGAAGGCATAAGGCGCGACCAGGAAAAAAAGCGCCGCATGGAGCGCTACAGATGCGGCCCCGCGCTGGCAGTCCGCAGGTACAAGGTCGAGCAGCGGACAAAATAGCCTTCTATCCCTCGATAAAAATCTTAAGCCCTATAGCGAGCAGGACCAGGCCGCCGAAGATTTCGGCCCTAGGCCCCAGCAGGCTGCCTAAGCGCTTGCCCGCCATCACCCCTGCCAGCGAGAGCGCGAACGTCACCGCGCCAATGAGCAGCACCGCTTTGGCCAGCTCCGCAGGGCCGATGCCGACCGTCGCGAAGCCTACTCCGACTATGAGCGCGTCGATGCTCGTGGCCACCGCCTGCACGAGCAGCGCGCCCAGGCGCAGCTCTTTTTCGGGCGGCGTTTTGCGTCCTTCCCGCACGGATTTGATACCCTCGAATATCATCTTGCCGCCGATGAAAGCGAGCAGGGCGGGCGCTATGATATGGTCGTAAGCGTCGATGCGCTCCGCGAAAGTGCTGCCGACGAGCCAGCCTAGCGTGGGCATGAGCGCCTGGAATATGCCGAAGGCCGCCGCCGTCGCAAACGCGCCTTTCGCGCCGCCGCGCGGCATGCTCATGCCGTTGCCGATGGACACGGAGAACGCGTCGGTGGAAAGCCCCACCGCTATGAAGATGATTTCGATGAATGTCATAGTGTTTTTATCAATGTTTCTGCCGCGCGGTTTCGCGGCTTGCTACATGCAAAAGGGAGCCGGCGAAACGCGACTCCCTTCTTTGAAGCCAGACTGTAGTGGTTTACATATACGGAGCGGCCGCCCAGAAAGCAAGCGTCCCGAACGCAATAACAGCGATCACCATAATGACACCGAGTACGAGGCCGACAATGCCGAGCACGAAACCCGCGGTGGCCAGGCCCGTATGCATCTCCCTGTTCGCCTGCTTCGCCAGCACTATGGCGATAATGGCGCAAACGAGACCGCCAAACGGTATGAACAATGACAGAATGCCGAGCACCAGCGATATGATGGCCTTTGTCGGCGTTTTTGCCGGCTGCGGCGCATACTGCGGCTGCGCGTACTGCGGCTGCTGCGCTCCGTAGGGCTGCTGCTGCGCGTCCTGATATTGCGGAGCTGTGCCTGCTTCCGGCGCGGGCTCCTGTGCCGGCGCGGGTGCTTCCGTACCTGTCGCTGCTTGGTTGTTGTTAAATTCTTCGCTCATGTTATTACCTTTTCCCTTTCAAAAATATTGATAATGCCTATCTGATTATTTTACCATAATTCATCTAGGCTTGTCTGGTCGTGTTGAAGAATCTGTTCATCGGCGGATACTGCGTCGGCATCGCGAAGAATATTATCAGGATAATTCCTCCGACGACCGGAATCAGGGCCAGCAGTATCCATGCCCAGCACCTGCCCGTGTCGTGCAGCCGCCGGACGGTCAGGGCGAGCTGCGGCAACATATTCGCCAGACCCCAAAGCCAGTAGATGATAGTGCCGCCGCCGAACAACATGGCGCCAAACGCGATGCTCGGGTCGTGGCCATAATCCTGATATGCCACCATGCCCGCGCTGATGAGAATGGGCAGAATGAACGCGGCGTACAGGACGCCGCTGATAATGGCGTTCACGAGGGTGACCCACCAATACCCCGCGCGCGAGGTGCGGTCGTTGAAATTGACGTAGTTGCGCCAATATGATTTGTAGGCGTCCCAGATGCTCGTCATCGGGGGCTCCTGGTAGTAGCCGTACTGCTGGCCGCCGCCGTACTGCTGGCCGCCGCCGTACTGCTGGCCACCGCCCTGCGGAGCCTGGTATCCCTGCTGCTGTGCGGTCTTCAGTGCGGCTTCCCGCTCCGCCATGCTATCCGCTTCGGGCCGCTGCCCGCTTTCATTGCCTTTGAATCCTTCACTCATAAAAAATGTCTCCTTCACATGATAGCTTGATTATTCCAATTATTATTATACAATATTATTCCATTCTCGTAAGGGTTGTAACATAACCGTAATTCGCGGATTGCCCGCCCCACCGTTTGCGGTAATGGTATAATTGAAAGCATGAGAGCGATAAACAATCCGG
>JAIRPQ010000021.1 GCA_031256875.1 Eubacteriales Family XIII. Incertae Sedis bacterium
GCGTGGCTCATGGCCAAGAGGGGGATGCGGGTCGAAGCCGTGCATTTCCATTCGTACCCCTACACGAGCAAGCGCGCCCAGGAAAAGGTCGAGGAGCTTGCCGCCATACTCGCTTCGTACTGCGGGGATTTTCGCCTGCACACGGTCAACTTGCTTCCCGCGCAGGAGTCTATCGCAAAGCATTGTCCCGAGGGATATATGACGCTGCTCGTGCGCAGGTTCATGATGAGGATAGCGGAGCGCATAGCGAAGGCTGAGGGCGCGGGCATGCTTGTTACGGGCGAGAGCCTTGGGCAGGTCGCAAGCCAGACGGCGGAAGCCCTTGCCGTTACGGATTCAGTGGTGGACATGCCCGTCATGCGCCCGCTCATCGCGCTCGACAAGACCGACATAATGGATTTGGCGCGCGAGATTGGCACCTACGAGAAATCCATCGAACCGTATGAGGACTGCTGCACGGTATTCCTGCCGAAGCACCCGACGACGCGCCCAAGCCTGGCGAGCGCCGCCGAAGCCGAGAGCGGGATACCCGACCTCGAAGCGCTCACGGACTCGCTGATCGGCTCCAAGGAATCCGCAATGATCCGGTGCTGATATGGGCTCGCGCGGCGTACCGCTATGGCGCGGATATGCAAACTTAGGTTAAATGCAGTGTGCAGAAAAGTTTACAATACACTCGTTCAGTTACCGCGTCAGAGCGTTAAAACCGCGCAAAATCGCAGCGTGGCACGGATGTTGCTTTACTGCTGTATGTAGATATTATCTATAAAATAAAAAAAGTTCTGAATTGTTAGAAATTAAATAAAATCAATATTTAGTATTGAAATTGGCTTCTGTGTGTAGTAAAACTATAATGTTATTTATTTAACAAGGGTGACAAATTAATGCCCCTTGTAGGTAGACATGAATTTCAGAGAGGTAGAGAATGGATTTTCAACTTAGCAAAGAGCAAGAGTTCGTGCGTAAGATGGTGCGCGAGTTCGCGGAGAACGAGGTTGAGCCGATTGCGGCCGACGTCGACAAGGAACACCGCTTCCCCGAGGAGAACGTGAAGAAGATGGGCGAGCTTGGCATGCTCGGCATCCCGTTCCCGAAGGAGCTTGGCGGTACAGGGGGCGACAACCTCGCCTACGCCATCACGGTCGAGGAGCTTTCGCGCGTTTGCGCGTCCACGGGTGTCATCTGTTCGGCACACACGTCGCTGTGCTGCTGGCCGATTTTCAATTTCGGTAATGACGAGCAGAAGCAGAAATACCTGCCCGACCTTCTTTCAGGCAAGAAGCTCGGCGCGTTCGGGCTGACCGAGCCGAACGCGGGCACGGACGCGGGCGGCCAGCAGACCAAGGCCGAGGACAAGGGGGATCACTGGCTCCTGAACGGCTCGAAGGTGTTCATCACGAACGGCGGCTACGCCGACGTGTTCGTGGTAATGGCGATGACCGACAAGAGCAAGCGCACGCGTGGCATATCGTCCTTCATAGTAGAAAAAGGGTACGAAGGATTTTCGATCGGCAAGACAGAGGACAAGATGGGTATCTGCGGATCGTCCACCACAGAGCTGGTGTTCCAGAACTGCAAGGTACCGAAAGAAAACTTGCTCGGCAATATAGGCGACGGGTTCAAGGTGGCGATGGCCACGCTCGACGGCGGTCGCATCGGCATCGCGTCGCAGGCGCTCGGTATCGCGCAGGGTGCGTTCGACGTGACGCTCGAATACATGAAATCCAGGAGACAGTTCGGGCGCAGGCTCGCCGACATGGAATCCTTGCGCTTCGATATGGCCGAGCTGAAAACGCGTATAGACGCGGCGCGCCTGCTCATATACCGCGCGGCTTCCATGAAGGACGCGCATGTCCCGTACGGCCCCGAGTCCGCAATGGCGAAATACTTCGCGTCCGAGACGGCCATGTACGTCACCACGAAATGCGTCCAGCTGCACGGTGGCTACGGCTACACGAAGGACTACCCCGTGGAGCGCATGATGCGCGACGCCAAGATAACGGAGATATACGAGGGCACGACGGAAGCCCAGAAGCTGGTCATAGCGGCGTCGGTATTCGGCAAGTAATATAGTAAGGAGATATTGAGATGACATTCAAGATAGTAGTCTGCGCTAAGCAGGTGCCGGACACGAACGAAATAAAGATTGATCCGGTCAAGAAAACGCTCATCCGTGAGGGGGTGCCCAGCATACTGAACCACGACGACGCGAACGCCCTTGAGGAAGCGCTGAAGATAAAGGACAAATACCCCGACACGCATATCACCGTTGTGTCGATGGGCCCGCCGCAGGCAAAGGATCTTTTGATAGAGTGCCTTGCGATGGGCGCTGACGAAGCTGTGCTCGCGTCCGACCGTGCGCTCGGCGGCTCGGACACGTGGGCGACCTCGAACGCCATCGCCGCTGCCGTTGAAAAGCTCGGCGGCTACGATTTGATTTTCGCGGGCAGGCAGGCGATAGACGGCGACACGGCGCAGGTCGGGCCGCAGATGGCCGAGAAGCTCGGCATACCGCAGGTGACCTACGTGAAGGAGTTCGAGATAGCCGAGGACATGAAAACCATCACGGTGAAGCGCGCGCTCGAGGACGGCTACGAGCTTATAAAGATAAAGACGCCGTGCATGCTGACGGCCATCAAGGAGCTGAACACGCCGCGCTACATGACGGTGGGCGGCATATATGACGCGGTGGCCAAGGACATCCCCGTCTGGGGCGCCGCCGACCTTGGCGTTGACCCCGACAAGGAAGTCGGCCTCGACGCGTCACCGACGAACGTCTACCGCTCTTTCACCCCCGTACCGAAAGGACAGGGCGTAATGCTTGAAGCGGACAGCGAGAAAGAAGTAGCGGACAAACTCCTGGTGGGGTTGAAGTCGAAGCACGTAATATAGGAGAGACAAAATGGCGATTCATGTAATAGATGATAAATGCATAGGGTGCAAACTGTGCCAGAAAGCGTGTCCGTTCGACGCGATAGACATGGACGGCAAGCTCGCCGTCATCAACGAGAAATGTACGGTGTGTAAGGTCTGCATCGCGAAATGTCCTGTAGACGCGATATTCGCGGACGAGAAGGACGAGGACGCGTCAGGCGGTATCGACTTCTCGGCGTACAAGGATGTATGGGTGTACGCGGAGCAGCGCAAGGGCAAGCTCATGAACGTGGCGCTCGAGCTGATAGGCGAAGGGCGCAGGCTTGCGCGCGAGATATCTGACGACGCGAAAGTATGGGCGGTGCTCATAGGCGACAAGGTAGAACAGCTTTCGCAGGAATGCTTCGAGTATGGCGCGGACGGCGTATACATCGTGGAGGATGGCCTGCTCGGGCAGTACACGACGGACGGCTACACGAAGGTGTTCACGGACACGATTAACGAATACAAGCCGGAGATAGTCCTGTTCGGCGCGACGCATATCGGGCGCGACCTCGCGCCGCGCGTAGCTGCCCGCCTGAACACGGGTCTGACCGCGGACTGCACAAGGCTGGACATCAAAGTGTCTAGCTATATCGACTACGCGAACAACAACACGACGCTGGACACGTCAGACCTTGATCCGGCATCGGACGAGAGGGGCCTGAAGCAGACGAGGCCGGCGTTCGGCGGCAACCTCATGGCCACCATCGTCACGCCGAGGACAAGGCCGCAGATGGCGACGGTCAGGCCGGGCGTCATGACGAAATGCGAGCACGCGGCAGGCGCGACCGGTGAGGTCATCAAAGTGGCACCGGTCATTTCCGCGGAGGACATCCGCATAGAGGTGCTCGACGTTGTAAAGAGCGCGAAGGAGTTGGTCTCGCTGACCGACGCGGAGATCATATGCAGCGGCGGGCGCGGGCTCGGCGATCCGTCGGGCTTCGAGTTGATAAAGCAGTTCGCGGACAAGGTAGGCGGCGTGGTAGGCTCGTCGAGGGCGGCCGTCGACGCGGGCTGGATAGACCACAGCCACCAGGTAGGTCAGACGGGCACGACGGTCAAGCCGAAGATTTACTTCGCCTGCGGCATCTCGGGCGCGATACAGCACCTTGCGGGCATGCAGACCTCTGACATTATCGTGGCCATCAACAAAGACCCCGACGCACCCATCTTCGAGGTGGCGGACTTCGGTATCGTGGGCGATCTCTACAAGGTCATCCCCGAGATAATAGCCGAATGGGACAAGGCCGACGACATGTACGACGCCACGCAGCACTGAGCGCAGCGAACGCAGCGGACGATATTCAACATTTACGATTACGGCAAAACGGGATGCACTATGCACCCGTTTTGTTTATTTGCGTCCTCATATTTGATATAATGTACTTTGAGTTATAGTATCTTGACAGGAGCGAATGATTTGACTGACGACAGGCGCTATAAGCGCGGAAAAGAAGACATAGACGAATTTTTTGATATGTTTGATGATATAGGCAGTAAGCCGCCTTCTTCGGTGCGTCGTTCCGGACGCGCGCCGATGCCACGCAATGGTGGTGCGCAGGAACAGAGAAGCCGCAGGTCCGCGGAAAGTCTCCCCGCCGGCGGCACCGGCGCGGGCGCGGCTACAGGCGGCAGGAGAGCATCGGCTCGCAGCGCAAGCGGCAGACCCATACCGGCAGGACGAACGGCTTCGGGCAGAAGGCCGGCAGCCACAGGCCGTGCCGCGGGAAATCCCGAAACGGCGACGCGCTCTGCAAACTCCGCGAACTCCGCGGGTGCGGCAAGGCGCACGCGCGGCTCGGGCGAGGGGCGCTCCGGAGAGCCGCTCTATTCCGGCCAGCCGCCACGTCGCACCGCTCGTTCCTCGTCAGCGCAGCAGCGGACCGGCAGGAGCGCCGGCAAACCGTCGCGCTCCGCAGCCGAAAGCGTTTCGCCACGCCGCAGGGCCACCGCTTCGAGAAGCCGCCGCGCGCCCGAAACGAGCAAGGGGCTGCCCGGGCGTTTCGGCCGCGACCACAGGGGCATGCGCAAACGCAGCAAACACCCCGTCCTGAAAAGCGTGATCACTATACTGTTCATCCTCGTGCTGGCTTTGCTCGCGGCAGGGGTTCTCTACGTTTACAGCGCCATCAAGGATCTCGATACGCCCGACCCGAAAACCATAGAGACGAACCTGAAGGTTTCGTCCACCATGTACGACAGCAGCAACAATGTTATAAAGAACATCTACCTGGGCGACGGCCAGCGGGAGATGGTGACATACGACCAGCTGCCCGAAAACATGAAGAACGCCATCATCGCTATTGAGGACAAGACGTTCAGGGAGCATCACGGCTTCAATTTCGTGCGCATAGTCGGCGCGCTGCGCGACAGCCTGGTGAACGGCCAGGGGGCGAGCGGAACCAGTACCATCACCCAGCAGCTCGCGCGCAATATATGGCTCACGGACAAACAGTTTGAACGCAGCTACAAGCGCAAGATACAGGAAGCGTACTACGCCGTACAGCTTGAAAACAATCTCACGAAGGAAGAAATACTTACCGATTATCTGAACACCATACCGCTGGGCTACCACAGCCTCGGCGTTGGCACGGCGGCGAAGAACTATTTCAATAAGCCCGTCGAAGATCTTGACTTGCTCGAATGCGCGGCGCTGGCAAGCCTGCCGCAAGCGCCCAGCAAGGCCATGATAAAGACGGTCGAAAAAGGTTCGGTCGAAAAGGACGATCCGAATCTGCTGTTGAGCGGCACCGCATACGACTATGTATACAGCGACGCGATACTGCCGCGCATCAAGATGGTTCTCGACAATATGCTTGACCAGGGATATATCAATCAGTCCGAGCACGACAAGGCGCTTGACGAGAGCCTGCGCGACCGTCTGCACCCGACCGAGAAGGAAATCGTCGGAGACGCGGACGCGGCCTTCTTCGTGGATTGGGCCATCAATAACGTCGCGGAAAATCTTCTGCGCGAATACGGCGACAAATACGACGACCTCGATGAAGCAAAGCAGTCCATCTACGCGAACGGGCTTCAGATACACACCACGTATAACAGGAAGATACAGCAGATGGCCGCGGAGGAAATAAACGACCCCGACAATTACCCCGGCGTATCGAATATCAGGAAGGATGACGACGGCAATATACTGAACGAGAAAGACGTCATCATGCTCTTTGATTATTCGAATATTATCAACGGCAAGGGCAAGTTCCGTTTCAGGGACGGCGAAGCGAAGATGAACGCCGACGGCAGCTTGACCATATACAAGGGTTACCGCCTGAATCTTTATTCCACAACCGTGGACAGCAAGCCCGATGTCAGCATAGAGTTCAAGGACATGTACCAGCAGGACGAGAACGGCAAGCTCTATATCATCGGCGGCGGCGTGATAAATATCCCGCAGGGCTACAAGACAGTTGACGACGACGGCAACTGCGTAGTCAGCGCGGATCTGTTCAAGGACTATCCCGAATTGATAGAGGTGGGCGAGAATATCACCATTCCGAAAGCCAGCTATACCTTGAAGCAGAAGGTGATACAGCCGCAGGGCTCCGCCGTGATACTCGACCACAGGACGGGGCGCGTGTACGCCATGGTAGGCGGCAGGGGAGTCACGGGCGAGATGAACTTCAACAGGGCGCTCGAGCCGCGCCAGCCGGGTTCGTCGATGAAGCCCATCGGCACGTACGGCCCCGCCATCGAGATGAGCGCACAGAAGGAGAAGATAGAGGACGGCGAGAAATCCTTCGGCGAATACTGGTCGCCTCTGAGCATCATCATTGACGAGCAGTTCGAGTACAAGGGCAAGGTGTGGCCGAAGAACTGGTACAGCGGATACAGGGGGCCGACCACGCTCCGCAAGTCCGTGGAGCAGTCGATGAACGTCAACGCCGTCAAGGTGCAGCTGAACGTCGGCGCGGACAGGTCTGTCGACTTCCTGCACAAGCTCGGCATTACCACACTGGTCGAAGAAGGCAGGACCAACGACATGGGCCCCGCTGCGCTGGCGCTCGGCGGCATGACAAAGGGCGCGAAGCCCATCGAGATGGCTTCCGCTTACGGCGCGTTTGCGAACGAGGGCATCAGGGTGGCGCCTATCGCCTACACGGAAGTTCTCGACCGCAACGGCAATGTCATCCTCGACGGCACGAGCGAGGAGACGAAGGCGATGGATGCGGGCACGGCCTTCATCATGAATGACATACTGCGCACCACGGTGACGAACGGCATCGCGGGCGCCGCTTCGGTTTCGGGCGTGCCTGTGGGCGGCAAGACGGGTACTACCTCCGACAACTACGACGTATGGTTCGTGGGCAACACGCCCAAACTCTCCGCGGCAGTTTGGATCGGCAACGACGTGAACCTCGAATTGTCCAGCGGCGGTGGCGCGGTCGTTCTCTGGGGCAAGATAATGCGCAGAGTCATGGAAGGCCGCGAGGTCGGCGAGTATCCCGAGATGCCCGACAATGTTGTCAAGGCCAGCGTGAGCGGCATGACGGACTATTTCATCAAGGGCACGAAGCCGAACTTCATATCCACCGGAAGCAAGTCCGTCAAGATATGTTCGGACAGCGGGTATCTTGCCACGCCGTGGTGTCCGCACACGTCCAGCAAGTCGTTCAGCACGGTGAACGGCGGCAACTCCTCCGGCGCACCGAAGTATTACTGCAATATGCATAATACGAAACCGGGCAAATACCCGATTGACCCCGACAAGAAATTAAACAAGAATTTCGATCCGGACGATCCGGACGGCTCGAAGAAAAAAGAAGAAGACAAGAAGAAGAAGGAGGAGGACAAGAAGAAAACCGAGGAAGAAGCGACTCCTGAACCCTCGACTGAACCGGAAACGCCGGAGACCACTACGCCTACGCCGGAAACTCCCGCAGATACGGGTACGCCCGCGGCGGGAGCCGCTTCCGTCTCCGCCTATACCGCCGCATACACAAACACCTACTATGCGTCATACAATCCATACTTCAAACCGTGGTATGACTCATGACGTTTGTGCATGCGGCAGTGCTCTCATTTCATGTTGACAAATAATGCAAATAATGAAATAATATAGAAGGATGTGGCTGTTCGCGCCTGTGGGTATTTTGCCCGTTAGGAGGCGACAGTATGCCGTTCAGACGGCCGCTTTGTTTTGTTTCACTTTCATATGCGCTTGGCATCGCGGGCGCATATATTTTTTCTGTTCCTGCGATGGCGTTTTTGCTTGCGGGTGTTCTCGCGGCCTTGGCGGTCTTGCTGACGCCGCTCGCAGCGGCGAAGTACGGCGGTGGCGCGGGTTTATCCGCGCCGTCCGGACGAGGGGCGGGCGCACCCGTTTCTCAGTGCGGCGGATCGCGTTTCGCCTGTCTGCTTATCGCGGCGTTCATTGCGGGCGGCATCTACTGCGCGCACGAGCTGGAACGCGAAGACCCGCTCGCGAAATACGCCGTATCGCCTTACAATAACGCGGGCGAGAGGCAGGGCGGCGGCGATATGCCCATGCTGAGCGGGCGTGTGCTGAAAGTGCGCGAGAAGGATGAATGCTACCGAAGCCTGACGGTCAGGTCAGGCGGGCGGAACATGCTCGTGAACGTCAGCGGCGAATGGCACTCGCCCGCCGATGTCATCGGGCGCGAGATATCTTTTTCGGGAACGGTCGAACTCCCGCAGGGACGCCGCAACCCGAGCACATTCGACTACGCGCTCTACCTGAAAACACAGGGAGTCAGGGTCATCGTGAAATGCGGCGCGGCGGGCGCGACGCTGGCGGAACGGCAGCCGCGCAATATGGTCTGGGACGCGTACGGCGCGGTTTGCCGCCTGAAATATGATTTTCTAGCTAGGGCGAAAGCGCTGATGCCAAAAGAGGAATATGGGATATTCGCGGGCATGATGTTCGGCGGCTCGTCGGAGATGGACGATGAGAGCTATGAGATGTTCCGGCGTAACGGCGTGGCGCATATACTTAGCGTCAGCGGGCTGCACGTGGCCATCGTATACGCTTTCTTCACGCTGCTGCTCGGGCGCAGGAGGACGTCCGCCGTATACATCGCCATAGCCGCCGCGCTGGTCTGTTACGCGGCCATGTCCGAGTTTTCGCCGTCGGTGGTTCGCGCGGTCACGATGATATCGCTGCACCTCGTTTCAAAAATCATACGCGCGAGGTATGACCTGCTCACGGGCACATGCGCCGCCGCGCTGTTCATGCTGCTCGTATCGCCGCTCGATTTGATGGGCGTAGGGTTCAAGCTGTCTTTTCTCGCGGTGCTGCTGCTCGCCTTCGGTATCCCGTTCACGGAGCGGTATATCGGATATCGCGATGCCGCCACCGGCAAGCCTTTGCACGACAGGGCGGTGGCGTCGAGGTTCAGTATCGGCGGCAGCGAGTCTCCCGAACTGATCGTGCCGCTCCGCAAAAAGGCGGTGGAAATAATGGTGCCGCTGCTCGTGATACAGCTCGGCATGGCGCCAATGATAGCGTATGAGTTCAACTACGTTTCGCTGTCAGGGCTCATCGTGAACCCGCCGGTAGTAGCGATAGCGGGATGGGTGCTTCCCGTCGGCATCTGTATGTTTGCCTGTTGCGCACTACCGCTTCCCGATTTTTTGTTCGGCCTAGCCGCGCAGGGAGAAACCGTGATGACGGGGCTTATCAGCTGGCTGGTGCGCGCTGCCGACGCTATACCATACGGACATTTCAATGTTCCCAGCCCGCCCGTGCCGCTGCTGTTCGCTTTTTACGGCATGCTGTTTCTGCTGCTGTCCGAATCAGGCGTGATACTGCGCGCAAGGTTCGGGCGCGGACGTGTCACCGCCGCGTGCGTCTGTATCGCGCTGGCGGCGGCGGTCAGCTTCGCCAGCCCGCTCTGCCGCCAGGACAGAAGCGCGTTCGTATTCGTGGATGTGGGGCAGGGCGACTGCCTGCATATCCGCACACCCGACGGCAGGAACTATCTCGTGGACGGCGGCGGGGGCGCGGACTACAATATCGGCAAGAAAACGCTGCTCCCGTATCTGCTGAAAAACGGGGTGATCCGCCTGGACGGTGTTTTCGCTACGCACCTGCACATGGATCACTGGAAGGGGCTTTGCGAGCTGTCGGAAGAAATGGATATCGGTAAGGTCTATATATACGAGGGCAGCGCGTACAATCCTGAGCGCATGAAGATAAAAGCGTCCGAAAGCGACTTCGTTTTTATAGCTCAGGGCGACAGGGTGACGCTCGGCGACGGCGTGAGACTCGATACGCTCTGGCCGCCGCGCCGCCCTGATGACGAATACCGGAGCATGGCGGCGGAGGAAGCCGCGGGCGGCGGCGACGAAAACAGGAACAGCCTTGTCATGAAGGTGGACTATGAGGGCGTCACGGCCATGATGACGGGCGACACGGGCGAGGAAGCCGAAAAGACGCTGCTGGAGGAGTATACAGCGGAAGCGCCCGCGCTGCATTCGCGCATACTGAAGGTCGGGCATCACGGCAGCAAATATTCCACTACCGCCGAATTTCTCGCGGCGGTAGATCCCGATGCCGCCGTCATACAGGTGGGCAGGAACAACTTTGGACACCCCACTCCCGATGTCCTTGATAAGCTCGCGGCGAATGGTATAATGATATTCAGGAATGACCTCGGCGGGTCAGTGATGTTCACCGTGCGGGGCGGAAAGGTCATAGATGCCAAAGACTGCAAAACACGCTTTCAAAATAATTGAGTCGGATCTGTCCGGCGGCGCGTTGCGTGAAGCTCGCGCCGTGCTTCTGTTTGGCGACGAGAGCTATCTGGTGGACCATTATGAACGCATGCTGCGCGTGATGTTCATCGCGCGGGGCATGGAGTCGCGGGGTTTCTCTCGGGTGGTCTGGGGCGCCCGGAACGTGGTGGGGGCGGCCCCCGATGGGATTGCGGCCGGCGATACGCTGCCCCTGAGGTCAGAGCGGCGCGTCGTAC
>JAIRPQ010000035.1 GCA_031256875.1 Eubacteriales Family XIII. Incertae Sedis bacterium
GCGGACGAGGGGCACTACCGCCTGCTGCACCCGCAGGGCATGGACGGCGGCCGGCGCCGGCGCTGCCTGTGGGAGCTGAAAGAGCTGGGCTACCAGGTCGGCACGGGCTTCATGGTAGGCTCGCCGCACCAGACGGCAGCGCACCTCGCCGCCGACCTCGGATTCGTGAGTGAACTGCGGCCGCAGATGGTCGGCATCGGGCCGTTCATCCCGCACAAAGATACGATATACAGGGACTTCCCCGCAGGCGATGTGGAACTGACGCTCGTCATGATAGCGCTGATCAGGCTTATGTTGCCGGACGCGCTCATACCCGCGACCACGGCACTCGGCACGGCGGCGGACGACGGTCGTGAGCGCGGCATCCTCGCGGGCGCGAACGTGGTCATGCCGAACCTGACCCCCGTCAAATACCGCGAAAGCTACATGCTCTACGACAACAAGATCTGCACGGGCGAGGAAGCCGCCGAATGCAGCGGATGCCTCGCGCTCAGGATGGGGAGCATCGGCTACGAGCTGCTGGTTTCCCGCGGCGACCACCCACAGAGGTACGGCACAGGCTAGGCATCGCCCTGCCACGCGGCGACAGCAAAATTGTTACACCAAAACCACCTACACATAATACGAGGAAGACAGCTATGGAACAGCAAAAAACAGAACAGCAAAAAACGAAGCCCCAATGCAGCCCAAAAACCGAATGCCGCTACGACCCCGCCTCAAGCGCGGCGGCGGAGTTCATAAACGACGGAGAGATAAGGGACACGCTTGAATACGCCGAAGCGCACAGGCACGACCAGGCGCTGGCGGACGCCATAATCGAGAAGGCCGCGCGGCACAAGGGGCTGACCCACCGCGAAGCCGCCGTCCTGCTCGTGAGCGACGTACCCGGCGTGGACGCGCGGATTAAGGCGCTGGCGAAGGAAATCAAGGAAGCATACTACGGCCGGCGCATCGTGTTTTTCGCCCCGCTGTACTTGTCAAATTATTGTGTAAATGGATGTATTTACTGCCCTTATCATCTGAAAAACCGGCATATTCCGCGCCGCAAGCTCACGCAGGACGAGATACGGCGCGAGGTGGTCGCGCTCCAGGACATGGGCCACAAAAGGCTCGCCGTCGAGCTGGGCGAGGACCCCGCGAACAACCCGCTTGACTACGTGCTGGAGAGCATCGACACGATTTACAGCGTCAAGCACAGGAACGGCTCGATTCGCCGCGTGAACGTGAACATCGCCGCCACGACGGTGGAGAATTACCGCAGACTTCACGAAGCGGGGATCGGCACATACATCCTCTTTCAGGAAACCTACAATATGGCGAAGTACAAGGATCTGCACCCGAGCGGGCCCAAGAGCGACTACGCGCGGCAGACGGAAGCGATGGACCGCGCGATGGACGGCGGCATCGACGATGTAGGGCTGGGCGTGCTGTTCGGGCTTGAGCTTTACAAATACGATTTTGTCGGGCTGCTCATGCACGCCGAACATCTCGAAGCGGCGAAGGGCGTGGGACCGCACACGATCAGCGTCCCGCGCATCCGCTCGGCCGACGGCATCGACGCGGCGGATTTCGAGAACGCCGTACCCGACGAAATATTCGAGCGCATAGTCGCGCTCATCCGCATCACCGTGCCGTACACGGGGATGATCATGTCCACGCGCGAGTCGGCGGAGATGCGCGGCAAGGCGCTGGAGCTGGGAGTCTCGCAGCTTTCGGGCGCGTCGAAAACGAGCGTGGGCGGCTACGACGAAAGCGCTTCGCTAGGAGGCACGTTCGGCGCGGATGCCTGCGGCGCTTCGCCAAAAAGTCCCCGCGCCATGAAGGTAGAAGATACGGCGCAGTTCGATATCGACGACAGCCGAACCCTTGACGAAGTGGTGTCGTGGCTCGCGGGCAAAGGGTATATCCCGAGCTTCTGCACCGCCTGTTATCGGGAGGGGCGCACGGGCGACAGGTTCATGAGCCTCGTGAAGAACGGCCAGATCGCGAACATCTGCCAGCCGAACGCGCTCATGACCTTCAAGGAATACCTCGAGGACTACGCCTCGCCCACGACACGCGAGAAAGGCATGCGCCTTATCAAAAGCGAGCTCGCCAAAGTCCCGTCGGACAAGGTTCGCGAGAAGGCGGGCGAATATCTCAGGGAGCTGGAGGACGGGCGGCGCGATTTCAGGTTTTAGGAGTGAGAGATGAGCAATAACAATAACGACGCGGTAGTGCATATCAGCGGCATGAACGACACGCCATCGTCAGACCGCACGGTCATAGGATTCTTCGGGCGGCGCAACGTCGGCAAGTCGAGCGTGGTCAACGCCGTGACAGGGCAGCAGCTGGCGGTGGTTTCCGACGTGAAAGGGACGACCACCGATCCGGTGCAAAAAGCGATGGAACTGCTGCCGCTCGGCCCCGTGGTCATCATCGACACCCCGGGCATAGACGACACGGGCTCGCTGGGCGAAAGCCGTGTGCGCCAGACGCGAAAGGTCCTGAACAAAGCGGACATAGCCGTACTGGTAATGGAAGCAGCCTCGCC
>JAIRPQ010000146.1 GCA_031256875.1 Eubacteriales Family XIII. Incertae Sedis bacterium
GCCCTTCTTGCCGGCCTTGACCGATTTGCCCGCGAAGGCGGCTTTCTTGCCTTTGACTACGATGCGCGGGAGCTTCGTGACCTTCCGCAGGTTCTTCACGACCTTCACCCTGATGACGAGTCTCTTGCCGTTCGTAGCTGTTAGCGTTATTTTGCTCATGCCGAGCTTCTTGCCCGCCTTGATGGTGAGCTTCGAATCGACGCTACCGCGTATGTTCAGCACGCCGGCGGCCTTGCCCTTGCGGACGGTGGCAATCTTTTTCTTGCTGGCTTTCCACGTGATGGTCTGCTTGCCGAGAGCCGTCGTATAGGCGATATAGGGGAGCTTCACGGTCTTGCCGCGCTTCACGTATACGGTTTTCTGCGTCGCGGCGAAACCCATGACGAGACCGTTCGGGTTCGCCAAATCCGAGGTGCCGGCGGTGCTGCCGAGGTTGCCGGTGCTTGCGCCTGTTCCGACATTGCCGGTGCCTCTGCCGTTGCCGACATTGCCCGTGCCAGTGCCGTTACCGTTGCCATGGTTGTTGCCGCCGTTCACATCGCCGCCGTTACCGTTACCACCGTTCACGTCTCCGCCGTTGCCATTACCGCCATTGCCGTTGTTCGCGTTCGGGTCTTTTTCCCATTGGGCGTAGACTACCGCAGCGCTGACCATGGAGCCGATGGCCGTGTCCGCGTCAAGCTCATCTCCGTTGCCCTGGGGGTCGTAGTTCCAGCCGCTGAAAATATATCCGTCGCGCGTCGGCTCGGGCGGCATAAATTCGGAGCCGAACGGCAGACCTCTCAGCGCGTTGCCCACGAGCGGCCTGTCATAGCCGCCCCAGCTGCCGCCGCTGGGCTCAAACGTTACATTACAGTAGGGGAAATTTATGGGTGCGGGAACAGAGGCTTTACCCACTCTGCCAATACGCCCTTTATCGCTTCTGCCCCAGGAATAAATCGTGCCGTCCGCGGAAAAAGCCATCGAAAATTCGCCGCCGGCATCTATCGAAACTATGTTAACTCCACTGAGGTTGTAGCAGGGCGTCGGTGAATCCTGTGTCAACCCCCATCCGGATTTGCCATTTCCAATCTCCCCGTTGTTGTTAGCACCCCAGGCATAGACTTTGCCGCTTTCCGTCAGGGCAAGGCAGTGAGACATACCGGACGAAATGGACTTGACCTTTTCGCCGCCGACACTTATTGCCGTGGGAGTGGGATTCTTCGTGTGATTAGTTCCATCGCCAATCTGCCCCCAGTCATTATCGCCCCAGGAATAGAGCCTACCGCTTTCGGTCAGAGCAAAACCATTATAATAAGCGGCAGAGATGGCTGCTATTTTTTCGCCGCCAAACAATGATGGGTCAATAGGCTCGGGCACGCAATGCAGATTATCGTCAATCGTGCCTTTGCCAAGCTGTCCGGAGTTGTTTTTGCCCCAGGCGTAGAGCTTGCCGTTTTCTGTCAGTGCGAGGCAGAGGCCATAGCCGGAGGCCATAGTCTTGATGCTTTCGTTGTTAAAATGGGACTTATTGATAAGCTGCGGCGTGTAGTTAACTGCGCTGTTCGTCGTGCCGTTGCCGAGCAGACCCGTAGCGTTATCGCCCCAGGCATAGACCTCGCCGCCGGACGTAATGGCAAAGACTGTCCAATTCTCAGTTGTCACTATCGATTTGATGTCATTGCCGCCGAAGGTCTGTGCCGGTATGAGCTTCGGCGAAGTGCTATTCGTCTTCGTATCGTCGCAAAGCTGTCCGGTGTAATTCACTCCCCAGCCATAAAGTGCTCCGCCGGAGGTCATAGCAAAGCTTGTATTAGATCGCCCTGATGAAAGCCACCGGACGCTCTCACCGCCGAATGCGGCGCGGTCCAGACGCTCGGGGGAGTATACATCGTCATTCCTGCCGTTTCCGAGCTGTCCATGGTAAGAGCCCCCGCCCCAGACATATGTGTAGCCGTTCTCCATAAGGGCTATGGTATCGGCACCGCGGGGAAAAAACTTATTGACCTTGATGCCGTGCCAGTCCGGTTTCGTAGCCGCGCCCGCCGCGTGGCTGTCCATCTGTGAGATGCCCGCAAAGAGGCTGAACGCCAGGACGAGCGCGAGGAAGCATGCTAGTAGGCGGGACGGCATGGGGTATTTTTCCATTAATTCTAACTGTTTCATATACTTTCCCTTCTTTTTTAATTCGCGCGCTTTGTTATTGTGCGCTTTCTTTGGTTATGTTTACAATGTATATATACCACGTTTTCGGAGTCTTAAACATAAATCTTGAAAAATCATCTGGAAAATTTATGGATTGCTTTTTCTTGGCTACTCTTAGGGTTGCTATGATGTTGGATATGGATTGCGGTTGGTTATTCATTTTTGTTTTTTCTCAAAATTATTTATTATCGGAAATTGCTAATTATTCCAATATGGCGTTTAATTCTTTGGCGATAACCTGTATAATATTTATGGTTATCTCTGGTACTGGAGGGATTGAATATGGCAGTGGAGTACAAACTTTTGGAGCCGTTGGCGGTCGGGCGCAGGGTCGTGCGAAACAGGGTGGTGATGCCCGCGATGGAGACGCGGCTGAACTCGCCGGACGGTTCGCCCACGCAGCTTTTGATCGACTACTACGAAGCGCGCGCGCGCGGCGGGGCAGGTATGGTCGTAGTGGAGAACACGTTCATCGACCCCTATGAATCGCGCTCGTCCATAGCTTCGTCGGGTCTGTTCTCGGACCACCAGATACCGATGAAAGCGTATCTCGCCGAAGCGATAAAGCGTCATGGGGCGCTCGCTTTGATACAGTTGTCGCACGGCGGGCGGCAGGCGAACCCGCAGGCCACGGGCATGGAATGCGTCGCGCCCAGCGCCGTTCCGAGCGAGGCCGTCGGCAGGATGCCGCGCGAGCTGACCGTCAGCGAGATAGAGCGCATAGAGAATCGTTTCGCGGACGCGGCGGTCAGGGCGAAGAACGCGGGGTTCGACGGCGTGGAGCTGCACGGGGCGCACGGCTATCTCATCTCGGAATTTCTTTCGCCATACTCGAACAGACGGACGGACGCGTACGGCGGCTCGTTCGAAAACCGTTCGCGGATGCCGCGCGAGGTGATAGAGAAGGTTCGCGCCGCGGTCGGAGCGGATTTTATTATTGGATTCAAAATCAATGCGGACGAATGGCTTGGCAGCGCGGGATTGCCGCCGATGGAAGCGCGTGAATTTGTCCGCTCGGTTCAGGAAATGATAGACTATGTATGCTGTTCGGCGGGGACTTATGAAACCATGTCGGCCTGTCAGATTTGTTCGGAATACGTGCCCGCGGGGTTGCTTCTTCCGCTTGCGGCCGAGATGAAGCGCGTGGTGGATATCCCCGTGATGGCCATCGGTTCGCTCGATGCGAGACTCGGCGAGGAAGCGCTCGCGCGCGGGCAGGCCGATTTGATCGCGATGGGGCGTGCGCATATCGCCGACCCCTGCATCGTGGCGAAGCTGTCGGACGGCGGGCCGGACGATATCAGGCCGTGCTGTCGCGGGAACGACGGGTGTGTTTCGGGATTTGAGATAGGCTATCCCATCAGGTGCGAGATGAACCCCGCGGTGGGCAGGGAAAGGCTATATGGAATAACGCCGGCACAGGTGCCTAGGCGCGTCATGGTCATCGGCGGCGGGCCGGCGGGAATGGAGTTCGCGCGGGTAGCTGACCTGCTCGGGCATGACGTGGCTCTGCTCGAAAAGGCCGGTTGGCTCGGCGGCCATCTGTATGAGGGCGCTGTGCCGAGCTTCAAGGAAGGTACGCGCGGCGCGTTGATATGGCTCGTCAAGCAGCTTCGAAAGAGCGGCGTGAAGATGTCGCTGGGCGTGGACGCGACCCCCGCCGACGTGGAGAAATACAGGCCCGATGTGCTGGCGATTGCCACGGGTTCGAAATATGCCAGCCCCGATTTCGCGGGCGCGGATCTCGCGGCGAGCGCGGGCGAGGTTTTGCTCGGAGACAAGGCGGCCGATGCCTTAGGCGGCAGGGTGGTCGTCATAGGCGGCGGGCGCAGCGGAGTCGATGTGGCCATGTATCTCGCGGAGAAAGGCGGCCACGACGTGGCCATCGTGGAAAGGCTGACTGAGCTTGCGCCCGAGATGGAAAAAGGCGCGCGTGAAGCCATGCTAAGGAGACTGGCTGCGGACAAGGTAAAGGTGCTTCTGGGCGCGGAGGTGGTAGGCATTCGCGAGCGCGGCGCGGGGCAGATCGCATTCGGCGCGGCTGGCACGGGTCAGGCCGGCTCTGCGGGCGCGGCTCCTGCCATGGAAGTGCATATCAAAGGGCAGGGCGGCAATGAGAACATCATCGTATGCAACACGGCGGTAAACGCGACAGGGCTTGTGGCAGACAGGGACGAAGCCGCGAAATTTGCGGGCTTGGCCGCGAAAACGATAACGTTGGGCGACGCAAATTCAGCACGCGGCATCAGGAGCTGCTTTGAAGACGCGTGGAGCGCCGCGTTCGGGATTTAGGGCAGTGCGTGTCCGCGTGGAGCACCGCGTTCGGGATTTAGGGCAGCGCGTGTCCGTGTGTAGTATCACTTTTGGTAAATCGGCAGGGCGCACGCCCCTCGTGGGAATATTTAACATTTGACATGTGCTAGGCATCTCTGTTATAATATTCCTCGCTGCTGTGAGATGCCGAAAGACCGAAAAAATGGCAGCGCGCTTGCCGGAGTGGCGAAATTGGCAGACGCACCGGACTTAAAATCCGGCGGTTGGTGACAACTGTACCGGTTCGATTCCGGTCTCCGGTACCAAACAAAACCGCAAAGCAGCAAAGCGGCCACGCGGAAAAAAGAAAAGCAATTTGCGCAGGATTTTTTTTGCAGGGCAAGGCAAGACCATGCAGAAAAAAGACAAGCAAAGCGGCGCAGGGTAGAGCAGTTGGTAGCTCGTCGGGCTCATAACCCGGAGGCCAGGGGTTCAAGTCCCCTCCCTGCAACCAAACCACGACAGGACACAGCCTTCGGCTGTGTCCTGTACTATATATCCGAGAGGGGACTTGAACCCGAAAGGGCTGAAAGCCGCAGCGCGGCTTTCAGGTCCGAGCACGCCGAAGGCGAGCGGTAACAGGTCTTGCAACTCCTGAATTCCTGTAGGCAAAATCACTGGCAAATATATCGAATCCGCCACCAGATAATAAACTAGTTTTATGTTATAATACATATATGGAAAATGAAGCAGAGATAAGCACCCTGACTCAAGAAAACACACTCCTTAAGTTCCCAGATTGCAGACCTGCTCGCACAGGTCAAACTGCTTTCAGAGCAAAACAAGATCTTGACGCAACACCTGTTCGGATGCAAAAGCGAAGCCAAACTCATCGTAGACACAGAACAGCTAGACCTGATCAACGAAGCCAAGGTCGTGGCTGACAAAGAGTCGGCTCCGCACGAGTGAAACGCACCCCAGGATTGCGGTAGA
>JAIRPQ010000154.1 GCA_031256875.1 Eubacteriales Family XIII. Incertae Sedis bacterium
GCCTTACCTCACGCGCCGCCGGAGCAGCATGAACAGGGTCAGCGCTCCCGCACACGCCATTATCAGCGCGATGCTCATCGGTTTGAAACTGTCGCCTGTGCGCGGAACGCCACTCACCGGACGTTTGTTACCGCCCTTCGTAATCTCCTTATACTCATCGTCGGCCTGCTCTACGGTATCTTCGTTCTCCACGCTCACAGTCTGGGTCACGCTCGTAAAAGGCCCGGGCGCGGGAACAGGCGGCACGATTTGAACGGGCGGTACATTCGGCGGCGGCGTCAATTTCTCGTCAGGTGGCTCCGTCTCCTCGGGCGGAGTCAACTTCTCAGGCGGCTCCAAATCTTCGGGCGGCTCCCTATACAGCTGCGTTACATGCTCATCCTCATCGCCGCCTGACGGGATGTCCGGATCGTCTTTTATCACATCCCCATTCGTGTTCGGACGCGACGGGCTCACGAAGATGTTGACGATATCCCCTTCTATTAAATCGGGGTTTGATATGTTCACGGAGTACGTCACGGTGACGCGGTTTTCGAGCGCCAGTCCCGCGTAGTCGGCCGCCACGGACTGGAATCCCTGTTTCCTGCCAAGCTCCTTCGGCGGCACCACCATGTCCTCATACGCGATGTTCAGCGGTGCTTCGGGCTCTATCGTGAACGCGTTGCCCGACACGGTGATGTCGCAGCGGTTCGTGAGAAGCTTGTTCTGCGAGTTCCTCACGGTGATGGAGCCCGGGATCAGCTCCACGCCCGCCTGCGTTATTTCGTCAAAGAATATGCAGTCGCGCATGAACGTCCCGCGGTTGATATTCGTTATGACCGCCTTGTAATGTATCTCGTCGCCCTTCTCTATTTTGCCGCCGTCGGTCTGCGCCGTTTTCTCCACGTTCAGCTTCGGGCTGTTGATGTAGACTTCCGCGCTGTCAGACTTGGGCGCTGTCCAGTCTCCCGACGTGTCGGAAAAGCTGGATACGAGTGCGGTGTTAGTAATTATCGTGCCGTTCAGCTCTTTCGGGGCGGACACATCGAAACTGATGACCGCTGTTTCCGAAAGTTTTATCACATCGGCCCTCATCTCGAAGCCACCTTTCGCCTCGGCTATGCTCTTGCCCTGCGTGGACAGGCCGCTGACCGTGATACCCGAAATGCTTACATTAACAGGCAGGTCGCAGTCCCATATCCTCACGTTCGCCGCTTCGCCCGCGCTTGTGGCCGTGTGCTTCACCTTCACCGTATAGCGGAAAGCGTCGCCTACCTGGTTCTCGTACGGCGTTACGGTTTTCTCTATCGACAGGTCTGGCACTCGCGCTTTCACGCCGACGATGTTCGTCTGTACCGAAGGACGACCATTCACCGACACCGTGCCCTGGTTCATATACAGCAGGCTCCTGTCGGAATCGGTATAGTGCCCGTGCGCCCGCAGTGTCGCTTCGTTCACGTCCGTACGGAACCGCGCCTTTATCATCACGGTGTACTCATGCCCATAGAAGGCCGCAGACTGTAGCGCGGAGGCTTTCGCGGAAGCTCGCACATCGTTCGTCGACGTGATGTCGAAGCTGCCGGACACGTCCGTGGAAAGGCCGTCTTGGTACACCTTCACCTCTTCCACGGCAAGGCATTCTTCCACCTGATCCGCGAATACAAAGCTGCTGTACCTGATGCTGCCCGAGGCGTTCGCGGTGGCATACTGCGACACGGTAAACATGAACGGTTCGGTCGCGTTCGATGTGATGATGGAAAGCGAAAGATTCTCGTCGCTGTCCGACACCTCTTTGTGCGGCTTATACACCTCCGTCACCACCGTGCCTGTGTTTTTCGGCACGTCGTTTATGACCACCGTGCCGGAGTTCGTCACGCGCCAGCCGTCCTGCGCCGAGGGGTTCAGCGGCCCGACGCCGTATATCGCATGACCGTGGGCGGCGCGCACAGCGTCGGTGACAGCGGGATTCCATCTCACGTTTATCTGAAGCGTCTTTCGCGAGTCACGCCGGTTCGGTCCGCCGTAGAAGCCCTCGTCGAGCAGCGCCGATGCCTTTGCCGAGGCGGTCACCAGATTGCCCTGTGACACGGAGATATCGAACCACTCATTATTCGTCACGCCGTTCGCCTTCGTCCACTGCCCCCGCACCTGGGTAGTGCCGCCTATGGTGTTGCGCACGATGACCGAGGTTATTTCCAGGCAGCTGTCCACCTGATCCTGCATCACGAACGAAGTGTATTCGCTGCCCGGTGCCATACCGCTCGGCACATCCTGATAGACGCGGTAAGTGAATGCCTCGTTCACATCCGTCAGTGAGTTCCTATCCACATGCGCTTCGTCGCTGTCGGACACGTCCTTCCATGGATCCGATACATCTGTCTTGAACATTCCATACATAGCTCCGTCGAAAAACGCGTAGTCCACATAGTTGTCGGATTCGTTGTTGCCGAAGGTGAGCGTGAACCCGCTGCTGCCGCTCGAGAACGCGAACCCCACGGCGTGAATGGCACCCGTATTCGATACCGGATCCGTGTCCGCGAAGAACATATTTTTGCCGCCCGTATAGCCGTAGTTCAGCTCGGTCTTCGCGTCCAGATAGATGCCCTGCAAATGCGAAGCGCCCACCGCCACGTACTGATGGTCGTCTACATCTGAATAGGTCAGGTTCGTTTTGAGATTGTACGCCGTAGTCGTGCCGTGCAGAAAATACTGATAGGTCAGCTCGGCTTCCTTCACGCCGACCAGCACCACGTTCGGGTGCAGCTGGTTTTTCTGAATCGCGATATAGGCGTAGAGAGGACTGCCCAGCACGGTGTAGCTCGTCACGGTGATCCTGATGTCGATGGCGATGGGGTCGGCCTTTCCGCTCTCCCATATATGCGCGCCGTCCACCGTCACACCGAACGTCCCCGCGTCCTTGCCGTTTTTCACATTGAACCCCCAGTAAGTCTCCGACGATTGCTCCTTGTCGTCGCCCTCCAGCTGCTCGCTGTAACTGACCGCGTTGTCGAAGCCGGCCTGCTGTGAGGCCGACTCCCCGAACGCTCCATACACAGGGGAATGTACGTTGCCGCTGCCGTCCGAGTACGCGCCGAACGGCTTGTGCGCGTAGTCAGGATCCACCAGTAGGGCTGAGTCGATGTCCGACCACGAGGAATAGCTCCCCTTGTGTCCCAGGAACGAGGACTGCCCCGCCTTGCCCCTCGCGGCGGGCTTCGTATCCGAGGAATCAAGCGCGAACGCCTGCATCGGGAACGCGAGCGCGATAACGATAATCGCGGAGACGGCCAGCTTGCCCATCTTGACGAGTTTGAAAAGCCGCGCCCTTCTATTGTTGTGTTTTGCTTTTTTCTTTTTCATTTGTAACTCCTTCTCTAATTAATTATATATGTAATTACTGATTTTATTTTTATATATTACCATTAATATTTTTACTTGTCAATAATTGTATAATAATAAATGCAAATTTTCCCATTCGCGTATCGTTCCCGCTGTGGCGGGCTTTTCGCGCCGGTTTTTCTTTTTCAGACAATTCCGTGTATTAGGATGTATGTTGACACGTACCTCTTATTACTGATATCCTGTGGGTGTCGAATGGCCATTAACAGGTCGGGACAAACGTAACATGCCGGAGGCGCTTTGCCGAAGGAAGCAGATATTAATTCATTTAATCGGAGGTAAAAGAGAATGAGTTATGTTGACAAAATCATAGCGGATATCGAAAAGAAGAATGCTGACCAGCCAGAATTTTTGCAGGCGGCAAAAGAAGTTCTCGAGTCACTTCGTGTCGTCGTTGACAGCGACAAGAAGTACGAGGATGTGGCGCTCCTCGAGCGCATCGTCGAACCCGAACGCATCGTGCAGTTCCGCGTTCCGTGGATCGATGACAGCGGCAAGGTGCAGGTCAACAGGGGCTACCGTGTAGAGTTCAACTCCGCGATCGGCCCATACAAGGGCGGTCTCCGTTTCCATCCCACCGTCAACCTTTCCATCATTAAATTCCTCGGATTCGAGCAGATATTCAAGAACAGCCTGACCGGTCTGCCCATCGGCGGCGGCAAGGGCGGTTCGGACTTCGATCCGAAGGGCAAGAGCGATTTTGAAGTCATGCGCTTCTGCCAGTCGTTCATGACTGAGCTTTCGCGTCACATCGGCCCGAACACCGACGTTCCCGCGGGAGACATCGGCGTTGGCGGTCGCGAAATCGGTTTCATGTACGGCCAGTACAAGAGGCTCAAGAACGAGTTCACGGGCGTGCTGACAGGTAAAGGTCTCGAGTGGGGCGGCAGCCTTGCGCGTACCGAAGCTACAGGCTACGGCCTTGTCTACACGGTCGAAGAATACCTCAAGTCGATCGGCGACAGCTTCAAGGGCAAGAAGGTCGCGGTTTCGGGCAGCGGCAACGTGGCGATTTTCGCGACGCAGAAAGTGCAGCAGCTCGGCGGCACGGTCGTGTCGATGACCGACTCCACCGGCTATGTCTATCATGAAGCCGGCATCAACCTCGACGACATCAAAGAAATCAAGCTCGTGCAGCGCGGCAGGCTCGCCGACTACGGCAAGAAGCACAGCGACGCGGTCTACAAAGAAGTCGGCAACGGCAGCGTGTGGGATATCCCCGCGGACATCGCTCTCCCCTGCGCGACGCAGAACGAGCTGGACCTCGAGAACGCCAAGACCCTCGTGAAGAACGGCTGCAAGGTCGTAGGCGAAGGCGCGAACATGCCCTCAACGCAGGATGCCGCTGACTACTTCGTGGCGAACAAGGTCGCGTTCTTCCCTGGCAAGGCTGCCAATGCGGGCGGCGTAGGCGTCTCGGCACTCGAAATGTCGCAGAACTCCGAGCGTCTCTCGTGGACGTTCGAAGAAGTCGATTCGCAGCTGAACAAGATGATGGTCAACATCTTCCACGCCATCGACGACGCTTCGCGCGAGTACGGCATGGAAGGCAACTACATCGCCGGTGCGAACATCGCGGGCTTCAAGAAGGTCGCGTCCGCAATGATCGACCAGGGTATTGTGTAAGCCATAAGGCACCAGCCCATCATGACGGCCTAAACAATCAGTCCGTCATTGCGGCAAACAATTAGTCCGTCATTGCGGGCCACGACCCGCAATCCATAACAAAACAAAAAGCCGGCGTCGGATTTCCGATGCCGGCTTTTAATAACGCCAATATCCTACTTTTGCTTAAACCCTCAGCTCACCGCTCGCCAGTATGACGGCGCTGCCGCCCACGCGGATGCTCACGCCGCCGCCCGCTGCCGCCGCGTGGCGCGTCAGGCGCGTCAGCACGCACGACGTGCGCCCCATCGCTTCGCCCTGCACAAAGGTATTCGCCATGTCCGCCATGACCATGCGGTGCCTGTATAGGTAGTACGTAAGCGCGCCGTTCGCCGTGCCGGTGGCGGCTTCCTCGTCGATGCCGTAGAGCGGCGCGAAATTGCGGCAATGGAACGTATCGGGCACGTCCGCGTCTACGCAGAACGCATGGACACCCGTGACCCCGTTTCGCTCCGAGAGCTTCGCGAGCGCGGGGAAGTCGGGCGCAAGCGCGTTCAGGAGGCCGCGGGACGCGACGGGCATGATGATATCGGGTAGCCCCGTGGATATTATTTCAGGGTACAGCCCCGCTACGCTCGGGCGCGGTATCGGACCCATGACCGAATAGAGCTCGCGAAGCTCGCCCGCGTCCGACATCGTGCGAAGCGCTTTCGGCTCGGCCATGTCCATCCAGACCGTGCCGTCCTTGATGTCTATGTTCAGTTCGCCCGCGCGCGTGCGGTTCACGTATCCGGTGCCACCGGATATCAGATCTTCCGACGCGAGCGTATGGAACGCCGCTATCGTGGCGTGGCCACAGATATCGACCTCTGCAACGGGCGTGAAATACCGCGTCTCAAAAGCGGCATCGCCGACGCGCCTGACAAAAGCCGTCTCGGAATACCGAAGCTCAGCGGCGATTTTCCGCATAACGTCGTCAG
>JAIRPQ010000040.1 GCA_031256875.1 Eubacteriales Family XIII. Incertae Sedis bacterium
ATCAAGCACATCCCCATTGCTTTTGTGATGAGCATAAGCCACGTTAGCGGTTGCGCCATGACCCGCCCAAAGCGGAGAGCGAAAAACTTCCGGCTATAAATATCGGGTTGCCCCCGGTACAACAGTCGCTTTCACGAAATCAAGATTTCGGAAAGCGTTGCATAAGGCCTTCTTGCAAATCACTCCGTGATTTGAGAAGCGCCATTAGGCGATAACAGGCAATGGAATTAAAGGTACTCCCGCCCAGTCACAGTCCGAGCGCGATAAAACCGTCGCAGGCAATGAGGGCGGCTGCATGAGAACCATGCAGGGGTGGAACTCCCGTGGTGCGGCGTAGCAAACCGCCGTTTGATGACTTCCCATAGCGTTTCGGGGTGTCGAGGACAAATAGGAACGCTTGAAAATATGGAGCCGGACAAAAGGGTGGATTCTCTGAAATCGGCGCATTTAACGCGCCCTCAATCGTAAAATCCCTCCCTGTCCGGCTTCCTACATACCCCAATCCGAGAGGGTATGACTTTCAAAGGAGGTCAGATACATGAACAATCACATATTACGGGGCGACATATACTACGCCGACTTGAACCCCGTTGTCGGCAGCGAACAGGGCGGCATCCGCCCTGTTCTTATCATCCAGAACGATGTAGGCAACAGGCACAGCCCCACGGTCATCGTGGCGGCAATCACAAGCAGGGCGATGAAAACCACGCTTCCCACCCACTGCGTATTGGGCGCGGCCAACGGCCTTGGCCGCGATTCACTCGTGCTGCTCGAACAGATACGCACGATTGACAAACAAAGGCTGAAGGATTGCGTCGGCGCGCTCGGGCAGGAAGTCATGCAGGGCGTTGACCGCGCCCTTGCCGTAAGCGTGGGACTGGACGGAGGGCGATGATGGAAAACAGAGAACTTGCCTTGTCTGCAAATACCGCCATCGGTATCATGCCGGACGGACGCATCCATAAAGAAATAAGCGGCTGTGCGGTCACGGTGTCGTTCAGGACAGGTGCCGCGCGCGGCGAAACCCTGAAAGAAGTGATGGCTCTGCTCTCGGATTCATTCGCAAATAATCCCGAACACAAAAATCCCAAATCGCACATTTGTATAGGCGGCCTGCGTGATATAGACTGAAACCGCAGGGCACGTTCTGCGGTGTACCTTGACAATTGAGTGGATATACATCGCTAATCCATTTTTCACGAAAGGAAAGGTGATGCAAATGAAAAGAGTCTACTGTTTATATCGAGTGTCAACGCTCGGGCAGGTCGAGAAAGACGACATTCCCATGCAGAAGAAATCGTGCCACGAATTCGTGGAGAAGAATCTGGACTGGAAAATCGCAGGCGAGTTTTCCGAGAAAGGAATCTCCGGCTTCAAGGTTTCGGCGAAAGACCGCGACGCGATTCAGGATTTGCAGAAAGCGGCCATCGAAGAAAAATTCGACGTGCTTCTCGTATTCATGTTTGACAGAATCGGACGCAAGGAGGATGAAACCCCTTTCGTCGTAGAGTGGTTCGTACAGCACGGTGTCGAGGTATGGAGCGTCAACGAAGGACAGCAGCGCTTCGACAACCATGTGGACAAGCTGCTCAACTACATCCGCTACTGGCAGGCATCCGGCGAAAGCATAAAGACCTCCATACGCACCAAGACCCGCATGGGCCAGATTGTGCAGGAGGGTCATTTCAAAGGGGGCGGCGCGCCGTTCGGGTACAGGCTTGTGCATAAGGGGCGGCTGAACAAGAAAGGCCATGAGGTCTACGACCTCGAAATCGACGAGGAAGAAGCGTCCGTGGTCAGGCTGATCTTCGACAGGCACTCCAATGCGGGCATGGGCCCACAGACCATCGCAGCGTATCTGACACGGGAAGGCATCCGCAGCCGTTCGGGAGACAGCTTCGTGGCACCGTCCATCCGCAACATCGTGTCGAACCCGGCGTATCGCGGCGTACTAAGGAGCGGCGAGAGCGTTTCCGAGCCGTTTGAGCATCTTCGTATCATCGACGACGAAACATTCTTCCGTTCACAGCGCTTCATCGAACAGCGTTCTGCGAAGTATCAGGAAAGTCGGCGTATCCCGAAAAAGACGACAGAGAACTGCCTGCTTACGGGAAACATCTTCTGCGGGCATTGCGGCGCACGGCTCGTCACTTCCACGGCGGGCAAGAAACGTGTACGCAAGGACGGCTCGGTCTATGACCGACGTTACTGGCGCTATCTGTGCTACAACCGTATGCGCCACAAGGACAAATGCTGCGGTCAGTCGGGATATACCGCCACGCGCATTGACGAGGCCGTGACGGGAATCGTGCGCGACATACTGGCGGCGCTAAAAAAAGTGCCGCTCTCGTCCATCGTCGGCAAACGGCATGAGGCCGAAACAAGAAACATGCAAGGCGAACTCACGGCGGCGCAAAGAGCCTTGCAAAAGAAAACCGACAACCTCGGCGCACTCAAAGCGGAAGTCGTCAAAGCGATTCGCGGCGAGAGCAGCTTTGGGCAGGATTTGTTAAACGAGATGATCGGGGCGGCGGAATCGGAGCGCGACGACGCGGAGCAGCTTGTAACGGAACTGACGGAGCGGCTCGCCGAATCCAAGAGCATGATTCAGAGCTTCAGGGAACAGCACAACCTCTACGTCAGTTGGGCTGAGATTTTCGACGGGTGCGAGGTAAGCGTCAGGAAGATGATAATCTGCCAGCTAATCGACCAAGTGACCGTCTCCGCAGGCTATCGGATAGAGGTTAAGCTGAATGTGACGTTGGAGCAGTATATGGGGTTTTCCGAACAGGACGTAATTTTGTGTGCATGACACACAGAAAAAGAACGACACAAGCGGCAGACATCACCGACTGCCGCTTGGAAAAAATTTGGTGGAGAATAGGGGGATCGAACCCCTGACCTCGTGATTGCGAACCACGCGCTCTCCCAGCTGAGCTAATTCCCCGCATTCAATTTTCAACATTCTCAGCAATCCGCTACCAAACGGTTCGCAACGAAAGTGACTATCGTTTGGATACCGTCGGGGCTCCCAGCTGAGCTATAGCCCCATATTGCTTGTCTACATATTCGCGGTCTGCCGTGTGGCTTTCCTTTGCTGGTGCTTTGCCGTTAACAAGGCCGCTTTATTATTCTGCACGATTAAGAGAGATTTGTCAAGGCTAGTGCGGTATAATATTATTAAATTATATGCGATACCCATTTTGCGGTATCGTCGTGGCTATCAATAGTGGAGGTGTTAACAATGGAATTTTCGGAACTGATAACTAAGCGGCAGAGCATCAGGAAGTACAAGGAAGCGGACGTGCCTGACGATGCGCTGCTTGAAATGCTGGGAGCGGCGCGCATCGCGCCATCGGGCAAGAATATGCAAAACTGGCATTTCGTAGTGATAAAGCGCAAGGACCTGATTGACAAAATCGCGGACGCGGTCCTAAAGTGCAATGAGGAAATATCTTCGGGTATGGAAGCGCGCGGCGTTGACGGCACGGAAGCTGACAAGGCCAATATCCCGCAGGGCGCGGGTGTAGCGCAGGCGCCTGACCGATTCAGGAAATTCGTGCGGAACTTCACGCTGTTCTTCACGAATGCGCCCGTGCTCGTCGTGGTCATGGGGCAGACCTATCTGCCGACGGGCTACCGCGAGATGGAAGCCGCAGGCGCGGACGACGACGCGCTCCGGCGCCACGCGCACCTGGCCAGCCCCGGGATGCAGAGCCTGGGCGCGGCGGTCGAGCATCTCATGCTGAAAGCGGTCGAGATGGGCTACGGCGGCTGCTGGCTTACGAGCGCGAACTACGCGGCGAAAGCCATCGAGGAGATCGTGGTGAACGAAACGGATTTCCCTTATGCCCTGCTTCGGAACGAGGAGAAAAGCAGCAATGAGCCTGTTATCGGAGGGATTGACCCGACCTATGAAAACGGATGGTTCATGGCTTCGCTCATCTCCCTCGGCGTGCCGGAGGATGGCGCGAAAAGCCCCGGGCGCAAGCCGCTTGAAAAAATCATGACGCTCGTCAAATAAAAAGGAGAAGCCATGCGTAAATCTGACAGGGAAGTAAAATCAATCGAAAAAATCAAAGCCGTGATCGACGGGTGCGATGCCTGCCGCGTCGGACTGCCGACGGAGGGCGCACCGTACGTCGTGCCGCTGAATTTCGGATACGAGCTTTGCGGCGGCGACGGGGCCGGCGAAGCGAAGTTGACCCTGTGGTTTCACTGCGCGACAGAGGGCAGAAAACTTGACCTTATCGACGCTTTCGGAAGCGGCGGCGAATGCGCGGCGGGCTTTGAGATGGACACCGACCACGAGCTTGTCGTTGGCAAGAGTTCCTGCGATTTCTCGATGAAATACAAGAGCGTGATTGGCACGGGTGTGATACGCAGAGCAGCGGACGCGGAAGAAAAGCTCCATGGGCTCAAGGCTATCATGGCCCATTACGGCGGCGACGGGCTGCCGTTCAACGAAGCCATCCTCGCCCGCACCTGCGTGCTCAGGCTCGACGCGTCGGAGTTCGCGTGCAAGCGGCTTGACAGTTAGGATAATGAAATTCGACAAAAGCGGAAACCGGCTCGTGACCTCCGCCGAGATGAAAGAGCTGGACAAAAACACGATAGAGACGCATGGCGTACCGTCCATGGTGCTGATGGAACGCGCGGCACTCGCGGCTGTCGAAGCGCTTCATGACGAAGAATTTGACCTCTCGCGGGTTGCCGCCGTCTGCGGGCCAGGCAATAACGGCGGCGACGGCGTGGCGATAGCGCGGCTTTTGCATATCGCGGGCTATACGGCGGCGGTCGTTTTCGTGGGCGAGCTTGAAAAGCGCAGCGAGGAAACGGCACGGCAGATGTCCATCGCAGAGAGCTACGGCGTCCCCGTCTCATTCGGCTGCGGCGCGGAGGCAAGCGAAATTATTGCAAACGCCACTACGGTCATAGACGCGATTTTCGGCATCGGCGGCGGCCGTGCGCCCGAGGGCGATTTCCTTGGCGCGGTCAGGCTGGTCAACCGCGCGGGCGCGGCGGGCGCGGAAGTCCTTGCGGTCGATATCCCGAGCGGGGTATCGGCCGATACGGGCGAGGCCGCGGGCGAAGCTGTCACGGCGGACGCCACGGTCACATTCGCGTTCAAGAAAATCGGTCACACCATCCCGCCCGGCCGCGAGATGTCGGGCGAGGTAATCATCAAGGATATCGGAATCTATTGAACCAAGGAGTGGCGACATGGCATGTGAACACAATCCGAAGCTCGACCTCACTACTATGGTGATGGTGCGCGACAGTGCGCTCGACAGAGCCGTCGTCATCGACCGCGTGAAAAGCTGGACGGGGCTTTCGTTTCCGGGCGGGCATCTCGAATACGGGGAGAGCCTGACTGAGTGCGCCATTCGCGAGGTGCGGGAGGAAACCGGGCTGGCGATAGAAGCGCCCGAGCCCTGCGGCATCATCCACTGGGTTCACCGCGTTACGAAAGACAGATACCTCGCCTTCCTGTTCCGCACGGATATTTTCACGGGGCGGCTCGTAGGCGAAACGGGCGAGGGGCGCATATGCTGGATGGACATCGGCGAACTGAAAGAGCGGCCGTCTACGAACGGATTCGACCAATACCTGCCGCTGTTCCTGTCGGGCGGATTCCGCGAGCTTTACATCGAATGGGACGACGACAACCCGTGGGGCAATCTGTCCGCAAAGGATATACGCTGAGCCGCCCTATTATTGTTATTTGTTATTGTTAACAATAACTATCCGTAGGTGACGAAGGTCACTTCGATGTTCGCGTCCGGATGGGCGGCGAAAAACTCGCCTACGGCTCGCTCCGCGATTTCCGCGGCTTCGTCCTTCGGATACCCGTACACGCCAGTCGAGATGGCGGGGAACGCGATGGTCCTGATATCGCCGTTGGCCAGCGCCAGCTCCAAGCTGTTCCGGTACGCGCCCGCCAGCAGCGCGGCTTCGCCGTTGCCGCCGCCGCTGTAGACCGGACCGACCGTGTGAATAACGTATTTCGCGGGCAGGTCATAGCCCTTCGTGATGCGCGCTTCGCCCGTCGGACATCCTCCGATGCCGCGGCATTCGTCCAGAAGCTCCGGACCCGCCGCCCAGTGGATGGCCCCGTCCACACCGCCGCCGCCCAGCAGCGATTCATTCGCCGCGTTCACGATGGCATCCACCTGTAGCTTTGTTATGTCGCCTGTTATTCGCTTTATCATTGCCGCACTCCTTTGCGCTCTTTATTACTATTATGAAATTACTATTGAGAAATGGCGTCGGCCACTTGCCTCCATTGTATCATGAACTCGGGCTTCTTTTGCGTGGCGCGGTTGGCGGGGCTTGTCGACGGCAGATAAATCGCGGGCATTCCCGCTTCCGCTTCGCATAGATTTTCGAATAATTCGGTCGCTTTTTTGCCGGTGGTGAAGATGCGCGTTATTTCCGTTTTTTCGAGCAGCGGTCGGAATTTGTTCGGGACGGGGCGGCTGATGCTGAAGTCCGACGCGCCGTCAATCATGCATGAATGCAGCACGTCCCACAGCGCGACTCGGTGGCTCAGCGCCAGCTCGCGGCGCGCGTCCACATCGTAGGGCGGTTCGGGCGCGCCCAAGACCTCCGCGAGGGTTTTCCAAAATATATTCTGCGGGTGGCCGTAGTAGAATCCCATCTCGCGGGATTTCGGCGAGGGAATCGTGCCAAGTATCAGCACCTTTGAGTTCGCGCGGCAGAGCGGCTCCCAGGGGTGGACAATCAGTCCGGCAGCGCCGTCCCACGCGCAAGCTTCCATGTCCACCCTGCCGTCGGGCAGAAACGGTACGCCCTCGTCACGCAGCAGGGCGCGGCGGGCTGCCGCGCATTCGCCGCCCGTAATGCTGCCGTCGGCCATGACCACGCGCTGCCACGGCAATTCGTCGGGGCAGTTTGACATCGCCCAACCGACTTCCCGCGCCGCGCGCGGCCGTCCGAGCATCCGCGCTATCTGCCCGTACGAAACGACCTGGCCGTAGGGGATTCTACCCACGACCTCATATATTCTATCGAAGAACGATGGCTCTTGCTTTTTGCTTTCGGATTTCATTTTACCGCCACCTCAAAAACAGACGCCGAGTCGCGGCTCCCAGCGCTACCAATAATCAAATCGCCCGCAATAGGATAGTATCAGATTGGTGAGGTGTAGGCAAGGGCACATTGCTTTGGTGTAGGCAAGGCACATTGCTTTGGTGTAGGCAAGGCACATTGCTTTTACAATAAAATTATTTTATAATAAAAGTAATTTTGTGGCTTGCATTATGTGGCAAAGGAGACGAAGGACGCGGCCAAGGGCAAGGGTGCTTCGTCTCCACGATAAGGAGATTGCAGATGAACAAGACGAACTACGACGAAAACAGCAAATACGGGTACGTGAACGACCAGGGCCTGCCGGTCAGGGTGCATGACATCGTAGCGCGCAGTGCGGAGCTGTACGGCGATATGCCCGCGTATCTGGTCAAAGGCGAGCGCGAGGGCGCGTATGAACCGATTACTTACAGAGAATTTTACGACGACATCAACTACCTCGGCGCGGCGCTGACCGACCTCGGGCTGAACGGCAAGAGGATAGCCATTATCGGCGAAAACTGCTACCACTGGATCGTCACCTATATCGCTTGCGCGGCGGGCGCGGGGGTGGCCGTGCCGCTCGGTACGGAGCTGAGCCCCGCGGAAATCGGCAACCTGCTCAGCGCGTCGGAGGCGGAAGCGATTTTTTACACCGCGCGTTACGACGAAATTATTGAGGGCTTGGAGGTCAGGCTCAAATTCCGCATGAACAGATATGGCAGCGAGGAGAACCCCGCAGGCGTGGACACGTGGCGCGGGCTTCTCGACGCGGGCAAGCGGCTTCCCGAGCCCCAAATAGAGGGATTCTGCACGAGGGAGGTCGACCCGTTCGCGATGTTCCTGCTCATGTTCACGTCAGGGACGACGGGCAAGCCAAAGGGCGCGATGATAAACTCCCAGCACATAGGGCACAACGCGTGGGATATGGAGCAGGCGCACAATGTCCGCCCCGGCGATATCACGGTTTCGATTTTGCCCATCTACCACATATTCGAGGCGGTAATGGGGCAGATGTTCATGCTGGCCCACGGCGCGACCATCGCGTTCGGAGACGGCATCAAATATTTGCGGCATAATATGCGTGAGGTCGGGGCTACGGTTCAGCTGCTCGTTCCGCTGCTCGTGGAGAGCTTCTACAAGACGGTCTGGCGCAACGCGAAGCGCGACGGCACAGAGGACGAGCTGAACAGAAAAATCGAGCAATATCAGTCGCAGCGAAAGGAACACGAGAAGAATTACGGCAAGGACGACGACAGCAAGCTGCGCGCTTATGCAAGGGGGCTGTTCAAGGACGAACAGGCCGAGTTCGGCGGCAAGCTCGACTGCATATTTACGGGTGCCGCCGCCATCGACGCGAGGTTCATCCGCGGACTTCAGGACATAGGCATCAAAATCACGCAGGGCTACGGCATGACCGAATCAGGACCGCTCGTGTCCACCACGCCGTATTTCAGCGACACCTACGGCAGGGCGGGTTCGGTCGGGCCGTCCACGCCGAGCGGCGAGCTGGCCATATCCGAGCCTGACGACGACGG
>JAIRPQ010000049.1 GCA_031256875.1 Eubacteriales Family XIII. Incertae Sedis bacterium
CCCCTCGTCAGGAATCTACGGAAGCATTATACATTGTTGCCGTTAAGCGTTTTTTTGCTGTTAAACATATGTTTGCAGAACGGTAGAGTTTCTTGGAGTTTGGGAACGCATACACAACCCGCATTTTAATTATGGCAAATTCGCCACAATTAAAGGCCAGGCGGGGCTTAACAGCTACAGTATATGCGAGTCCGGATGTGGACGCATTTGGGCACGTTTTGGCGCGGCAAACCATAGGAACCCCCTAGGGATGCCCACGATGACAGCTAACGCCATTGCCTCCTAATGCCGCCCGTCTATTTATTCATTATATGGTTTTTCCACGCCTTTTTCGTGCGCCACATCGCTTCGTGGCACATCGACAATGTATTGCCGTCAAAAAGCTCCACGCTCTGCTTGGACACGGATACTATCGCGTCCATATTCACGGCAAGGCTGTGGTGGCACCTGTGCATACTGATGTCGAGCCGCATAAGCATCGACTCCATAGAACAATATTCCCAATATTCTCCGAAAGCTGTGTGAACAACGATTTTCCTGTTCGCCTGCTCTACATATGACACATCGCTGCAAGCAATATACGCGGTTCGAAATCGATTCTCGACACGCATCATCCCCATAGCGTCTCCTTTTCCCCAATTAGTGTTAACAAAAATACGCAACCGCAACTCCGCGCATTTCCATTATAGCACCTTTTGCAAGGCAATGCTATAGAAAATAATTAATTATTGCAAAAATATGCGAATTAATATTGATGTCTGACGCTTTCTAACGCCCCGCTTTGACCTCCGCCACCATCTCGTCGACCGAGTGTTCCATGTCGCAGCCGTGGTGCGTGTCCTCCTCGTCGGCGTTCGGGTCGAAGCCTTCCAGCCCCTTGTACGTCTTGCCGTTCTTCTGCGCGTAGTCGTAAATCGCGGACTTTATGGCGTAGTCAGCCAACACCGAGCAGTGAATCTTGATAGCCGGCAGCCCGCCCAGCTCGTTCAGCACATCGTCGTTCGTTATCGCCAGCGCTTCCTCCACCGTTTTCCCGATAATCATATCCGTAGCGACGCTCGATGACGCAATCGCCGAGCCGCAGCCAAAAGTTTTGAAGCGCGCGTCCGTGATGACATCGTCTTTTACATTTATTGAAATCTTCATCATATCGCCGCAGACAGGGCTGCCGTAAGTGCCCTCGCCGTCGGGGGTCTCAAGCTCCCCTACATTGTGCGGGTTCGTGAAGTGGTCGATTACCTTTTCATTGTACATAGCCATAATTGATTACTCTGCCTCCTACGCAATAACTTTATCCAATTCTATTATTCAATAACTTGTAGTTTACATAATAATGTAACGGTGAACCATCGGAGTGGGCTGCGGCGCACAGGGCATTACCATCCCGACTCCTTCGAAACAGACGAGATACTTCTCAGCTTCGCCACCGCTTCTTCCAAGGTGTCCACCGTGTAGTCCAAATCTTCCTTGGTCGTGAAGTCCCCGACCGTGAAACGAATCGAACCGTGTATCTCCTCGACGGGCACGCCGATAGCTTCCAGCACGTGCGACGGCGAGAGCGACGCGGACGAACACGCCGAGCCCGTAGACACAGCGATGCCCGCCATATCCAAAAGCAGCAGCAGCGCTTCGCCCTCGATATATTTGAAAGTAATGTTAATGTTGCCGGGCAGCCGGCTCTCCATGCTGCCGTTGACCCTGATATCGGGAATCCGCGCCCTCACCTGCTCCAGGAAATAGTCGCGCAGCTCGGTCACCCTCTCTATATGCGAAACGAGGTTCGCGCCCGCCAGCTCCGCAGCCTTGCCGAATCCCACGATGCCGGTCAGGTTTTCCGTGCCGGCGCGCTTGCCCGACTCCTGCGCCCCGCCGTGCATATGCGGCGGCAAAGCGACCCCGCGTCTGATATAGAGCGCGCCTATCCCCTTCGGCCCGTAAATCTTGTGGCCCGACATGCTCATCAGGTCAACGCCCAGCTCCTTTACGTTGATATCGACATTGCCAAGGGCCTGCACCGCGTCCGTGTGGAACACGACATTGTGCCTTTTCGCTATCTCGGCCATCCTCGCGACCGGCTCTATCGTGCCGATTTCGTTGTTCGCGAACATGACGCTGATGATAGCCGTGTCGGGGCGAATCGCCGCTTCCAACTCTGAAAGATCGATAAGGCCGTCCGCGTCCACGCCGAGATACGTGACGTCGAAGCCCTCTTTCGCAAGATACTCGCCGCTGTGCAGCAGCGCGTGATGCTCTATCTTCGAGGTGATGATGTGCTTCGCGCCCTTTGCCCGCTTCGCCATCGCGGTTTCTATGACCGCCCAATTGTCGGCTTCCGTGCCCGACGAGCAGAAGAAAATCTCGCGCGGCTCAGCCCCGATCAGCGCGGCAAGCCGCTCCCGCGCGTGTGAAATCGCGTTCTTGGAATCCTGCCCGACCGTGTACAGGCTGGACGGGTTGCCGAATTTCTCCGTGAAAAACGGCAGCATCTCCTGCATCACTTCATTTTTGACCGGCGTAGTAGCCGAGTAGTCCAAATATACCTGTCTCATAATTTTCCTTTCGTCTGGCTTCGTCCGCTTACGTCACACGACGCCGCATATCGCTTGCAACACCGTTATCAGTTCTCGCGGGAAGCGCCTGCGGTCGACGGCGAACCGCCCTGTAGCGCGTATTTCCGACGCAGCCGTTCCGCTTCCTCCGGCGTGTCCACCACTTCTATATTGTCGAGCTGTACGCGAAACGATTCGCGAAAACGCGCCAGGTATTCCTGCCGCAGCCGCTGTTGCTCCTGCTTCTCCGCGCCGGTCAGACCCGTACGCTTCGACTTCCGCGCCAGCTCGTTTATCCTGTCCATTTTTTTCTGTTCCAGCATTGTTCACCGCTCCATGATATATCCTACATTATATTATTATACAATAATCCATATGCAACTTGCAAAAAAGACTGCGCGAGTAACATCTTGAATAACCGAAGCATCGCCATTGCGAGACGCCGTGAGTCGTGTCTTTTACAGTAAAATAAAATATCGATGAAAAAATATTCAGGACCATGAAAACGTAGCGGACATTACCAGCTGCCAAAGAAACCTAAAACGCCTGAAACCTTGTGAGATGAATGGTTTCAGACGCTTGACGCTTTCTTGCTGTCAAAGGCGAGATAATACAATAATCCGTATGCAACTTGCAAAAAATACCCGCTAGCCTACTATGGCGTTCATTACGAACCTGTATAGCTCGTCGTTCAGTTCCTCGTAGGAGTCCTTCATCAGCTTTGCCTGCTCGGGGCTGATGCCTTCGTGACGCTGCATGTACTCGTCAAAATCGCCCAAATACTCGATGTCTTTCATTTATTCCCTCCTGCGTGATGTTTCCGGATTCATTTCCGATAACATTGTTTTTGGATTGCGGGCCTAAGGCCGCAATGACGTGTTTTTCGGTTTCGCCAGCCGCGCGTTTTAGTAGTATGCGTTGTTTCTTACCCATTCCAGTACCGCTGCGAGCTTGGCTATGTCTATGCTTTTGATGTCCATTACGTTCCTGTTGAATGAGAAGAAGAAATGCCCGCTGTCCATGCATGTGTCGAGCAGGCGTTTTGCTTCGTCAATGCATTCCTCCTTGCTTCTCGCGAGCGTTATCGTGGGGTCGAAAAAGCCGCCGAATACGTGGTTCCGACCCAGCCCTGCCGCGAAGCTCTCGCGGTCGCCGTCGTCTATCCACGCGATCATGGAGTCCGGCAGCGAGTCGAAGCTTTCGATGTAGCGCGTGCAGTCCTGCTCTAGGAAGATGGTGCTGCCTACGCCTAGGGCATCGGCGCTCTCCACCAGTCGCTTCAGGCTCGGCCAGTAGAGCCGGTCGAACTGGGCGGGGTTAATCAAGGGGGCGAGGTGGAGCGGTATGAAGCACTGTATGCGCTCCGCGACGCCGCGCGGAACGGCGAGCTTCAGCATATGCGGGGTGACCGCGTTCACGGCTTCCAGCAATTTTTCGGGGGCGCGGTAGATGTCGCCCATGATGCCTTTGATGCCGCGCAACTGGTCGGCGATGAAGTCGAAGGGCGCAACTGTGAGCGGGCCTGTGATAATGCCGTCGGCGTAGCTGTGCTTTTCCGCCAGCCTGCCGTATATCTCCGCGTGGTTGCGAACCTGGCTCTTGTATTCGGCGAAGGCTTTCGCAAGCGCGATGCCGGCGCGGGCCGAATCTTTGTCCAGCTCGGAGCAGGCGCGCGGCAGGAACACTTCCATTATCATTTTCATCGGGCCCGCGATGAACTCATCGTATTCGTCTGTGTGCATGAGCTCCACTTCCGAATGCTGCATGGAGCCGTTGGAGCCCAGCACCCAGTTTCTGGAGCCGAGCGCGTCGTACACGGGCGGGTATCTGAGGTTCAGCACGGGCAGCGAGTCGGAATAGAAGGTTTCGCAAATCCGGTCATACGCCTTCTCCGCGACGGAAAGGTCGTAATGCGCTTCCATCACGCTGACCTCCGCCAGCCCGCAGGCCGCTTCGAGCGTGAAGATGGAGAACACGGGAACCCTTTTCGGCTTTTTCAGCGAGACCAGATCGTCCCTCGTTTTTTTGCGTTCTTCGAAGATGCTGTTATTGCTGTTCACTGCGGTACTCCTTGCATTTCTTCACGCCCAGTGCGGCGTTTTTTGTCCAGTAGTCGGCACCCGAGTGGAAACAGGCTTCCTCGCTGGCCGCGCTGCCGCCGATGATTATTTTCAAATCGCTTCTGTAACCGGCTTCCTCTATCAATGCGACCGTCTTTCGCATGGACTCAATCGAGAGCGTCAGCACACCCGACAGGCCGACGATGTGGGGGCGGTGTTTTTCGATGGCCGACACGAAGGCTTCGGGCTGCTGGTCGATGCCGATATCCACGACCTGAAAGCCCGACGCTTCCAGCAGCGAGCGAAAGATGCTCTTGCCGATGTCGTGGATGTCGCCCGCGACCGAGCCCAGCACCACGATGCCGCTTTCCGCGCCCTCGCCCGCCGTGCCGAGCAGCGGCTTCAGCCTGCCGATGGCCTCGTCCATAATCTGGGCGGCGTACATCAGCTCTCCGATAAAATAGTTCCCTTTCTCAAATTCCTCGCCGACTATCTCCATTCCCTTCTGACACGCCAAGATGGTGTCAAGAACGGTCTCGCCGGTCGGCTGAGCGGAGATGATTTCGCCTATGGCATCATACACCTCCTGCTCGTTCAGCGCTCCAAGCAAGCTAGATATTTTATCTATATCTGGCATATTATCCTCCTGTCGTGCGGCGATTCGCGATGATGCGGGCCACGTGCGCCAAGGCGTCTATGCGGCCGAGTGCGCCCGCTCAGCTCTCCGAGTAGAAGCCCTTCATCACTATCGTCTTGGTCTGCGTCATCTCCTCTAGCGTTATGAAGCCTTCGTTGCCAATCCCGCTCATCTTGTATCCGCCGAAGGGCTGCATCGCGTTGCGGTACATGGTCGTGCCGTTGACCACCATGCCGCCCGACTGTGCCTTGCGCGCCACGTACATGCCCTTCTTCCAGTCCTGCGTGAACACGCAGCCCGACAGCCCGTAGACGCTGGAGTTCGCTATCTCTATCGCTTCCTCTGTGGTGTCAAATCCAATAATGGGCATAACGGGGCCGAATATCTCGAGGTCCTTGGCTACGTCCATTTGTTTGGTGACGGCCGTCAGCACGGTCGGCTCGTAGTATGTTCCGTCGCGGTGCCCGCCGAATGCCAGCTTCGCGCCCTGCCCTATGGTATGGTTCACCTGTGCTTCCACCTTCTTCGCGGCTTCCTCATTGATGATGCACCCCATGAGCACATCGGGATCGTCGGCCGCGGTCTTGCCGCCGAGCAGCTCTTCCAGCTTCTCTTCCACGTTTGGCTCAAAGCCCATTTTCACGCCGCTGATATGCTTCAGCACCAGTTCGGTGAACCTGTCCTTGACGGAATTTTGCACGAGAAAACGTTTTGGCGCGATGCATACCTGGCCTGCCGTGGCCATGCGCGTAAACACCGCCTCGGCTGCCGCCTGTTCGATATTCGCATCTTCCAGCACGATAAACGCATCGTTGCCGCCCAGCTCCAGGCTAACATGCGCGAGGCGCTTCGACGCCTTCTCCGCGATTTCAAGCCCTACCTCCGTGCTTCCGGTCATGGCAATGCCGTCCACGTCCGGATTTTCCACGAGCCATCTGCCCACCTTCGAACCGCTGCCGGTCAGTATGTTCAGGGCATTCCCTGGCATACCCGCTTCCAACATCAGCTCGCACATGCGCATGGCGCCGAGCGGATTGTCGGACGGCAGCTTGGCCACCACCGCGTTGCCTGCGGCGAGCGCGGGAGCTATCTTGTAGGTCAAAAGCAGCATGGGCGCGTTGAATGGGACTATGCACGCGATGGTGCCTATCGGCTCGTGCGTGACCATTATCATGTCATCCTGCGTACGGGCGTCATGCCCCAGCTCGGTGCCAGGCACGAGCAGCCTGCCGTCGAGCCTTCTCGCCTGCTCAAAATACCCTTTGAAAATCGGCACGGTCTGGTTGTATTCAAACAGCGATACAAACGGGGACTTGCCCGATTCCTTCGCCAGAAGAATCATTATTTCGCGCTTGTTCTCTTCGAGAAGCTCCAGAAATCTGTTCAGTATCGCTTCCTTTTCAAGAAGCGGCATCGCGCTCCATTCTTTGAGGCCCTCTTTGGAGCAGCGGACGGCTTCCGCCACATCCTCATCCGTAGCCATCGGTGCGGTATCAAGAAACTCTCCCGTCGCGGGATTGATGACATCGAACACGCCGCCATCGCTGGCATCGACTTTTTTTCCGCCTATCAGCATCTTCATTGGTATATCCTCCGTTAATACGTTCCTGCGCGCGCCGCGCATATGCGCGAAAGGAATATTATTCCATCATGCCTATACGCTGGTTTTCTTGGCTTTCGCCCTTTCCGCCTGTGCTTTCGAATAGACATTCATGCGCTGTATGATATCGCGGTAATCGTCTATGGACGTATACCGCGGGTACTCGCACTGTTCATTGGGGCTGTTGATTCTCACGCCAAGCTGCACGATGGGGTGGTTCAGCATGAGCTCCAACACCTCGCCGTCGTTGTATCCCCATTCCTCGAAGGTCTTGTTGTCGGCGATGCGAAGGTCAACGTTCAGATCCACCACCCAGTCGATGAGCATTTGGACCTCGAACTCTTCCGGCGCCAGGCGCTTGCCCGTCACCGCGTTGTATGCCTGTCTATACAGCTCCTTGCACCCCGCCCCGTTGTACTCGATGACGGGCGGCAGCGCCATACCGCAGGCATCCCCGTGCGGCATGTGGAACGGGTCTTCGGACATCGGGTGGGTGATGACATGATCCTGCCCGATGCTGGCCAGCCCTAGGGAGAAGCCCGCGTACATGCAGCCTAGGCTCATCATGTTCGCCCATTTTGGAACGGCGGGATTTGCCACAAACGGCCTGATGGACTCGCCGATGAGCTCCAGAGCCCTCAGCGAAAACGTCCGCGTGAAATCGTTGGCGTTCGTGTTGGTCAGCGTTTCGAGCGCATGCGTAAAAGCGTCGACCGATGTCGCGGCGGCCACCTTGAAAGGCATACCCGCGAGCAGGTCGGGATCCATGAGCGCGTATTGCGGCAATATCGAGTCGTGCGACGGAACCAGCTTCAGGCCGCTCTCATCGCAAATGACCGCATTGCGGCAGACTTCGCTGCCCGTGCCTGCCGTGGTCGGCAGCGCAATCATAGCGGGCATTTTGTGGTCGAATTTTTCATCGTGGCGTATTTTGTCAATGGTGAAGTCCATGACGCCATGATCCGAATCGCCGACGAGCACGACACCTTTGGCGGTGTCCATGGTGCTGCCGCCGCCGACGGCTATTATCACGTCCGCCTTGAACTCCTTGAACGCGGGGATGGCTTCCTTCTCTATCGTAACTACTTCCGGATTCGGCCTGACGTTCGTGAATACGATATATTCCGCGCCGGCCTCCTTGATGCATTCTTCGACGGGAGCCACTACCCCCGCCTTGTAGAGATAGGGATCGGCAATAAGCATCACGCGCTTCCATCCCTCGTTGTCCAGGATATCGACTATTTTTTTCAAGCAGCCCGAACCCTGAAAAAGCCTTTGCATGATGCCGAACTCCATCATTTCTATACGTGCCATGATTCACCTCCGAACTTTGCCGTGCCTATCGCACCTCCTGCCGCCCCTGTGCGCGTCAGCGCACAGAGGCAGCTTCCTATAATTCATCAACTTCAATTTCGCTTCCTACCTGCGTTCTGTTGCCGCAGCCATGCCCGCGCGCCAAAGCACGGGCGAGCCGCAGCCTTGCCGCCTGCCCGATCAATACCCGGGCAGATATATGTCCTTGTAGGTTTCAGGCGTTACTACCGTGCCGGAAATCTTGTATGACGCAAATTTCTGGCCATCTTCCTTCTGATCCGCGAATACGTCTTCGGCGCTCTTGCCGTCCTTTATCATCGCGAGCATCGCGTCGACGATGGGCTCTGCAAATTCCATCGCGTTGTAATACACGCAAGCTCTCCATTCGGGGGCGTTGCCGGCTTCCCATTCGGGTATGCCGCGCTCGCCGCCGCAGTCAATCAGGCATGTCTTGTCCTGAAGCTTCGCCTGTTCGTCCGCACGGCATGCGCCGATGGCAAGATCGTCATACCCGCTGAACATTATCCAGTTTTCGATATCCGGATGCGCACCGAGTATGGCGCTGACGAGCTTGAAGGTGGCGTCCGTATCGTCCGAGCTGGTGGCTTCGGCAGCAACGTCCGACACGAATTTGTTCGCGTCAGGGAAGTCCTTGTATTCGCCGAAGAACGTGTCCTCGAAGCCTTCTATCCTGATGGTGGTGGATACCTGGTTGCTGTTGGTCAGGGCGATGTATCCTGTCTTTGAAAAATCGTCGGGATTGAACCCTTCCTCTTTGATGTTCTCAATCAGCCACTCCGCGCCGTTCGAGCCGACGGCGTGGGCGTCGAGTTCCACCACGGGTGCGAGGAGATTGTTGTCCGCATCGGCGACGCGAAGCGATTCACCTATGAGCGGCACGCCCGCCTGCTGGCATTTTTCGGCCACGGCCGTACCCATGCCCTCGTCGGCGATGAACACCACTGCGCCGTCAAGTCCGGCATTTATCTGGGTGTCGAGCTGCGACATCTGCTTCTCGCCGTCGAAGTCGGCATCGGCATTGACTACCTTGAAGCCCTTCTCCTTGCCGAGATCGGTCAGGGCCTTATTGACGTTCTGAAGCCACTGGCTCACCATCGTCAGTGCGAAATACCCTATGACGATTTCTTCGTCGCTTTCGGTAGCGGCCGTGTCATCGGCGGCAGTCCCTTCCTCCTGCTGCGCGGGCGGCTCCTCCGCAGGCGCGTTTCCATCGCTGGTGCAAGCGGTAAATACGAATACCATGGCAATCGCCAACAACAGAGCCAATAACTTTCTTCTCTTCATGTTCTTTACCATATCTTTCCTCCTTTGCATAATAACTTCTGATGTATCTTTACGGATTCACGGTAATAAACCCGCTAAAGAACCTTTTGTTGCGCGGCGCTTGCGGCGTGATTACGCGGCCGGCACTGCAATTTTCCAATCTGCGCTATTACAGGCGCGATTCGAACCGCTTTCTGCGTACAAAGTCAAACACGAGCGCGGCGATAAGCAGCAGCCCCTTCGCGATGACTTGCCAAAACGCGTCCATATTCGACAGCACAAGGCCGTTGCTGAAAAACTGGATGATGATAAGCCCCACAAAGCAGCCTGCCATATTGCCCTTGCCTCCGATGAACGCTACGCCGCCGAGCACGACTGCTGTGATGGCGTCGAACTCCGCGCCGCTGGCCGCGCCTGGCAGGGCCGAAAACATTCTCGAACAATAGAGCGCGCCCGCTACCGCCGATGCGCCCGCGCTGATGATATAGAGAATCGTGCTGACGCGCTTCGGCTTGATGCCCGCCAAGCGCGCGGCCGAGACATTGCCGCCTATCATGTACACCATTCTGCCGAACACCGTCCGCGCAAGGATGAACCCGAATACCAGGAACATCACGACCATGATGATGACGGGCAGCGGTATATACGCCAGCGATATGGCGCTGATTTTCAGGAAGGCTTTGTCGGCTATCTGTATGGCCTTGCCTTCGCAGAGCAGGTAGGTCGCGCCCTTGCACACCGACATCATGGCCAGCGTAGCGATGAACGGCTGCAGCTCGAAAACGTTCACGAGCACAGCGTTTATTATTCCTACCAGCACAGCGAACAGGAATGCCAGAAGGAACGCGGTCGGCCAGGCTATGCCGGTTTCCCTCATTATATACGCCATAATAGCACCCGAAAGCGCCGCGATGCTTCCGCACGACAGGTCGATGTGGCCGGCGATAATCAGAAACGTCTGGCCTATGGACAGCAGCCCTATTATCACGGAAGCGTTCAGGATGTTTATGATATTCTGAGTCGTCAGAAAACTGGGGTTGATTGCCGTAAATATGACAATAACTCCGGCTAGGACAAAGAGCATCACCACCGTGTTGGAACGGATGATAGACCCGATGTTAGTGCGACTGTTTTTCTCTATTGTGTTTTCCGTGTTTGCGCCCATTCCTTGCCTCTTTTCTCCACATTGCTAATTTTATTCCGCAACGATATCCGCAGGCCGCTCCGGTGTCACATCGCCAAGGTCAACACCTTTTCTTCGCTGGCGTCCTCGCGCGCCAATGTGCCGGATACGCGGCCTTCCTTCACAACGATGATATTGTCACAAATATTGAGCACTTCCGGCAACTCGGAAGATATGAAAATCACGCCGAGCCCGCTTTTCGCGAGTCCGATTATCATATTGTATATCTCTGATTTGGCCCCTACGTCGATGCCTTTGGTCGGCTCGTCCAGTATGAGCACTTTCAAATCCGCGCCTATCCACCTGCCCAGAATGACCTTCTGCTGGTTGCCGCCCGACAGCTCTATCACTTGCTTCTCCGCGGAATGCGTTTTGATGTTGTAGGCGGCTATCGCTTTCAGGGACATGTCCCTCTCCATCTTCGTGTCGATGACGCCCATCTTCGATACGAGGCCGAGCGTGGCGATGCTGATGTTCGTGCGTATGGGGTTTTCCAGCACCAGGCCCTCGTCCTTGCGATCTTCGGGACATAGCCCGATACCGGCTCTGATAGCGTCTGCGGGGCTGCCGATTTTCACGGGCTTCCCGTCTATCAGAATTTCGCCGCGCTGAAGCTTGTCCGCGCCGAAAATCGCGCGTACTATCTCGCTCCGGCCCGCGCCGACAAGCCCTGAAATCCCCAGCACCTCGCCCTTGTGTAGCGTGAAGCTGATGTCTGAAATATTGTCGTTGGAAATATTCCGCACCTCCAGCACGGGGCCGCCGAACGAAGCGGCGCGGTCGAGGTGGTGGAAGATGTCGCCGATATCCCTTCCGACCATGAGCCGTATCAGTTCCTTCTCGCTGGCATCGCTGGTTTTCAGCGTATCGACGAGCGCACCGTCCTTCATTACGACTATCTTGTCCGTAATCTGGAACAGCTCTTTCAGGCGGTGCGATACATAGAGTATGACCTTCCCTTCGTCCCGCAGATGGCCTATGACCGAAAACAATGTGTTTATCTCGGTTTCGGAAAGGCTCGCCGTGGGTTCGTCGAAAGCTATGATATTGCTCTCCCTGCGCACGGCCTTCATTATTTCCACCATCTGCTGGTGCGCGACCGAAAGCTCCTTCACCCTGTCGGTCGACCTGATGGGAAGGCGGAATATGTCTATGATGCGCTGCGCTTCCGCGTTTGCTGCGGCATAGTCGATGACGCCCAGGCGGTTCGACGGCAGCATATTCATGAATATATTTTCCGCGACAGTCAGCTCCTTCACGAGCTGCCTCTCCTGATATATGATGCTGACGCCGTCCGCTATCGCTTCCTGGGTGGTCGCGAAATGCTTTTCCGCCCCGTTTATTTCATATACGCCTTCATCGGCGGTGTAGGCCCCGCTCAATATTTTCAGGAGCGTGCTTTTCCCTGCGCCGTTTTCGCCCAGAAGCGCGGTCACTTCACCGCCGTTCGCGCGAAAGCTGACATCGTGCAGGGCCCTGACCCCGATGAATCGCTTGCCTATTCCTTTGAACTCTACATACTGTTGTTCCACCTTATCCGCCTCGCTTTACTGCGCCTGCCGCGCTCCCGCCTCGGATACCAGACAGTATATGCGACTACTCGTCCTCCCTGTAAAGATTCTTTTCGGAAACATCCTCTAGAGTAAGTATAACATTTTGCTCCAAGAGAATCTTCTGAAGTTCTTCGTAGTCGTTTTCGATATCCCTCGGCGATTTGCCATCCCGCGCGCATATGGCCGCTGCCACGCCCGCAGCCTGCCCTGTCACCATGGTCTGCTGAATGTAACGGAGATATACGCAGCTGTCGGCGGAAACATGCTTTCCTGCTGCTAACAGGTTTTCCACTTTCTGCGGAACGAGGATGCGGTACGGCAGGTCGTATGAACCGCCGCCACGCGGTGATTTTTCAAGGTTCTTGCCGGATTTGATGACGTTGAGCGTATCCATGCTCGCCACGTGCTGGCTGTCCGCTATGAAATTGCTCTTGCCTATCACATCGGGCTGCAGCCTTGCTTCGATGACGTCCTCGCGCGAGAACGTGTAGTCGCCGACGATGCGCGGGCCTTCGCGAAGGCGAAGCTCCGAGGACTGCTTTGTGATATACGCATTTTCGAATCCAGGCACGTAGTTTTTGAAGAACCTCCACGCTATCTTGTTCTGGCGGCGGCATTCCCTGATCGCGTGAGTGATATCCCATGCGCTCGTCGGGGGGCAATCGGAAACCTGGGACGAATGCTGCATATGAGCCTGCATATGGCCGCCTTCCTTCGGCGTGAAGAATATGCCCGCGCCCGAATAAGGATGCCAGTCCCCGTTTTTCATCGCGGCGTCGCGCAGCTCGTAGAAGCCGACTATCTCGCCCACCTGCCGTATGTCGGTCAGGTTCGAATAATGTTCCCAGACTTCTTCCTTTGACGTGTCCTGATAGGGGTTCATTATCTGCCGCCATGAGAACTGCTTGGGGTTGTGGCGCACGTAGGCGAGGAATTTGTCCCAGTCCACGCCGTCGACGGTGAACGCAAGGCTGTGCGGCGGGAATCCTTCTTTGGGTTCCATGACCGTTTCGACGCCTGCCTTCTGCGAGAGATATGCTTCCCCTGTGCAGTCAATGACTATCTTGGACATGATTTCCACGCGCCCGTCCGCGTTCTCCACGACAACGCCCTTGATGGTGTCGCCGTCCATGATAGCATCCACGACGAGCGTGTTCAGCAGGAGATCCACGTTTTCTTCATCTAGCATATCGAACATCAGCGTCGTCCACCAGTCCGGATCCACGTATGCGAAGGTGTACCCTGACTTCGCCCTGGCCTTGGGCATAAAATGCGGCAACGCGTGGCCGGTCTCGAACAGCCGCCTGTACGTTTCCCACGCGAACCCGCCTACGTCCCTCTGCCCTTTGGAATTGAACAGGAACGCGTAGCAGAAGCCCGCCGGCCCGCTTATGCTGAACTGCCCGCCAATAGATCCACAGCGTTCAATCAGGAGAACTTTCGCCCCCGCCCTCGCCGCGGAGATGGCTGCGGGGATGCCCGATGTGCCTCCGCCCGCAACGATGACATCATAGACTTCGCCGTAGTCGCCATAATCTTCTTTCCGTCCTACAATACCCATAATCTCCTCCTATTAAGCCCTATTCAAGCCTATTATACCCTATTTTACCTTAAATTCCTCTATGCTTTTCGCTATCGCGCCGTCGGGCAGCGCTACCGGTTCCACTATGCCTTCGCTGTGGAGCGCCCACGGCAGAATGACTCCCGAGTGCCCGCCGCGCCCGCCGATGGTGACGACTTCTACGTCCTTCGGCGTCCTGGTCACGGGCATGGGGTGCCTGTCCTTGAAGCTGGCCGGCCGCACCGGAACCAGTCCCCTGTTCCTGACCATCGGAACTTCGTGATAGACATAGGTGTGGATATGCTCCTGGATCATCTCTTTCGTATATCCGGCTTTCTTCAGCATCATGCCGTGGTCGGGCGTAAGGCATATGACCATCGGCCCAGGCATATACGCGTTGTTCGAGCCGAGCGTCGTGCAGCAGGCCGTGATGGTGTCGAGCAGGTCAAACCCGTCCAGGCTCAGGAAGTCGATGATGTCGTGAAGCGGCTCGGCTTTCAGCACGTACACGGTAGTCGTGCCGCTGTCGTAGCGATCCTCGTTGATCATATTCCACTGCGCAAGCTCGGGCTCCTCGGCGAAGCAGTACGTGAACTCAGCCTGCGACGCGATGCAGTCGAGGTCGCACACGCCCGGCACGGAGCGGAACACGTTCATGATAATGAGGTTCATGGCGCGGCCGATGGTGGCGTTCTGCGGCCAGCCCGGGCCTTGGCAGCCCTGCTTGCCGGATATTCCGATTTCCTGCGCTATCGGTCCGCTGACTATCACGAGTGTGCCGCCGGGGTGCGACGTGGTGACGCTCTGGTTCAGGTTGTAGAGCTTGTTGTTCATCGCCTTGCACGCGGCTATGATGATGGGCATCGCGTTCGGCTTGCAGCCCGCCATGACCGCTGCTATGGCCGCGTCCCTGACCGTCACGGATTTTCCGGACGGGCCGCTGGGGTCGCAGATGACCGTATCTTCCGCGAACGGGCAGTATTCAAGCATCTTCTGGTATCTCGCCCTTGTGGGCGGGATAATAGGAAGGCCGTCGCTGATATGCTCCTTGTTGAAATAGTCGTTTATCTCCTCCATGTAGCAGCCGGGCTCCAGCAGCTTTTCGTCGTCCACTTCGATTTCATCGATGACGGAGAGCAGCCCGTCGGCGCGCGGCGGCACTTTGTCCATCTTGAAGTCGATATGCGCCACTTCCTTCAGCCTGTCGCCTGTGGCCGTCAGGGAATCTATGATATAGTCCCAGTTTTTGTCTACTTCGGCGGCTACTTCTTCCACCGAGCTCGCCTGGTAGACATCCAGCGAGCAGAGACAGAGCTGGCCGGCGCGGTACACGCCGACGCCCTCTGTTATGGCCGATCCCGGAGGGGCCGTCATGTAGACGGTCGGAATGCCGAGCTTTTCGAGCTCTATGGTGACCACCGTGGTGGACGAGGACGTCCCCATGTCACCGAACGCGGTGATGGCCGCGGTGGGCTTTTCCTGCGCGAGCATCGCCGCGTAGTCGGCGAGCATTTTGGCGTCCTTGCCACGCACCGTCTCGGTGTACTCCACCCAGTTCGTGATGCCCAGCTCCGTAAGCCGCTCCTTGATGCGGTCGAACACGGTCATATAGTTTACAAAGCCCAATTTGGTATTGTTGTAGAACAGAATTTTGCCGTTTCTCAGCTCGTCCAAGGTGACACGCGGCGCAAGCTCGATGACCTGCCTGTCCTGTATGCCTCTCGGATCCAATAAATCGTACAGCCTTTTTTTCATTACTCTCCTCCTTCACGCACCAGATTTTCAGAACTTGACACTGCTATCATGACAAATAGCGGGATGGCTTGTCAACAGGAAAACACGCTTTGTCATTTTTGATGGTTTGACAAAAAAATTGACAGGGTGTAATCGTGATGGA
>JAIRPQ010000087.1 GCA_031256875.1 Eubacteriales Family XIII. Incertae Sedis bacterium
TCCAGTACGCTGAATCCGGATTTTTCAAACGACCTACGCACCAAGAAAGTGTTCAGGCGAAAAAAATTATCATAGAGGAATATATCGTTTTCAGGCGGGCAGAGCGCCTGTTCAGCAAAACTGTATGTTGGCGGGAATTCCATACAGCAAACGAAAATGCACTGCCATACCTTGAACATACCTGCCTCTCGCAGCTTGCGTGCTATCTGATTCTCCGTAATATTGCCGTCTAGCCATTCCCGTACCCATTTCGTGCGTTTTCGCCACTCCTCTTCTTTGCGGATGAGAATTCGCATATTCTGTTCCTTGATATGATTGGATACGCGCCCTTGTATCAGTAGCGCGAAACGGTCAATTTTTTTTGTTGCGCTGCTGAATACGAGATATCCGAAACAGTGGCTAAATGCTTCGATTTTCTTGACGGCAATTTTGCCATTCGCAAAAACACCATCGCGTTTGATGTAACTGCTAATCTCATGCGGTGCTATATCAACTTCACAGCCAGCCTCCGACAATGCCGTGCCGAGTGATTCTTCCCCTGGATAGAACACCACATCCACGCCTAGATACTCTCCGGTATAGCGAAGGCCGTCTTCAAGCGAGCCAATGTGACGGATATTAGCGAGTCCGGAATCAAAAACCTCTGCGTCTCCATAGAGTACGCTCTCATTGTTCAGTATCATCGTATTCAGGCCCTTGGAAACGTCCAGGAACCTTGCGATGGCGTATATCTCCACTAGCGGAAATTCTTCCTTGTCGGCTATCTCAATCAGCTCGCGGTCAATCACCGGATAATACAGCACCGTCTCTATACACAGTCCCGCAGCACGCGACTCGATTAAATCACAAAGGAATTTTACGGCAACATCTTTTGTCGTAAAACCGATACCCGTGGTAAGGATTAGCGCACCCTCGTCCACGCTATCCTTGACGACATCGCGGATTTCCAAAATATGCACCCAGCTGACCGAATTACCCAGCCCGCCCTTTCCCGCGACAACACGGCAGATATCCTGCATATATCTACTGGAAATGAGGTTCTTGACGCGTAATGTCTGTTCCATTTTTATATAATAACACAGCACGTACCCAGCTTGCCCTGATATTTACGAAATGGCACAACACAAGCATGACGGCGTACAGCGCAGTGCAACTCGGGTCGGCGCATAATTAGCGGAAGCCCGCCACTGTCGGTAAAAACAGCGCTACCTGCGGCAAATACGTAGTTATCAAAAGCGTTGGCATCCAAGCGAACGCAATCAGAGCCATGGTCGGTTTCATCATCTCGCGCGTCGGCGCGTTGCCGACCCTGGCGCCAAGATACAGGAACGGCGCACATGGCGGCGTAACGCAGCCCATACCTAAGTTCACACCCATTATTGCCGCATAGTGGATAGGGTCGATACCAAGCTGTATTACTACAGGAAGCATGATTGGCGTTGAAAGCAGTATGGCGCTCGTGTCGTCCATCAGCATACCGATTAACACAAGGAATGCATTCACTAGCAGCATCAATATGATTTTGTTCTCCGAAATGCTCAGCATCAGGTCAAGTATCATCTGCGGAACATTCTCTGTAACGTAGAGACGCGAAAGTATCATTACCGAAAACAACATTATCATTACCACTCCGGAAGTGGTGCCTGCGGTAACAAGGCTTTCCTTAAGCCCCTTGCCTTTCAGCCCTTTATAGATGAAAATCCCAACAGGAACAGTGTATACCACGGATATCGCAGCTGCCTCCGTAGGCGTCATTATTCCCCCATAAATTCCTCCGAGAATAATAACCGGTGCAATAAGCGCAGGAATTGCCTTTTTTAGCCTGATGCCCAGAGTGCTTGTGTATACTTTCGGAGCCATCTTTGGCATTACCTGTATTTCCTTATGGCCCTTGAGCATAAAAACATTCACCGCACTCAGCAATGTGGCGAGAATCAATCCCGGAACAATGGTGGCAAGGAAGCACGCAAGCACTGACTGCCCCCCGATAAAGGCATACAGCAGCATAGATAGGCTGGGGGGAATCAACAGCCCAAGCAACGAAGCACTGGATATGAGCGCGGACGAAATACCACGAGGGTATCCTGCCTTATACATACGGGGCAACATTATGGAACCTATGCAGGAAAGCGTGGCCATGCCGCTGCCAGAGATTGAGCCGAACAGAGCGCAAGAAAACACCATAACAATCCCGAGACCGCCACGTAGCCGCCCGACGAACATATCCACTACATCGACTAGGCTCTCCCCTATGCCGCTCTTTTCCATCAAGCCGCCCGCCAATATAAATAGGGGTATTGCTATAAGAACTATCGAGCTGGCTTTGTTATATCCATGCGGCACCAGAAATATATAGTCATAGTCTCCCAACAGCACCACTACAAGCGTGGACGCGAAAAACGCATACGGCACAGGTACTCCGATAATAAGGCAGATAACCAGTACCGCAATAGCTATAAGAATCACAGTCATGAATCTACCTCCTTGTCCGGTATCGGCGCATTCTCGCCGACACGGTGGCCACGAATGCGCCCGACGACCTTTTTCAGCGAATCGTACAGGTAACAAGCATTGTAGATTGATGAAATCAAAAGTCCGACAAACACTGATATCTGCCCTATTCCTGTCGGAATACGAAAGGCTGGCGTCACAGAATGTATCTCTATAGACCAGAGAAAAAGGCTTAGTGCCCAAAACATGAACACTATGCCCAGTGCGAATGTTATGGCATCCCTAACAAACAAAATTACGTCTTTTGTAAGCTTGTCCGGCAAAGACACCAACAGGATATCAGCCGTTATCTGAGTCTTTTCGTATGTACCGCGTGCGCATCCGAACATATACAGCCAGAATGCCACCATGATGAGTATTTCATCATAGCCAACCAGATTGATGCCGACGGCGCGAAGAATGCATACTACAGCTATGATGAGTGTCGTCCCTGACGCGGCTACTATAATCGCCGCGTTCATGGTTTTCAACATAATCCTCCAAAACAGCGTGTTCTCACGCGCGGTTTTTTGTTCCCACCGTTTGAAAATAACCATTATTCAAACTGCCTTATCTCTTCGCGGAATGTCGATATCACATCAGTACCCAGAACTTCCTCCAGCCGTGTCCATGTCTTGTCTCTGATGAAATCGGCAAACTGGGATTTCTGGTCGTCGGTCAACTCTATTACACTAACTCCCGCCTCCTCCAGTTTTTGTTTGTAAGTTTCTTCGTTGGCTTCCGCTTCCGCAAAGCATTTCTCGCTTTGCTCTTGAAATACATCAAGCAATGCCTGCTGATCCTCATCGGACAGCTTGGACAGACTCTTCTCGCTGATAACATAGGATGTCGCTTCCAAATGGATATAGTTCACGTAAAATTCCGTAAGCAAATCGCCCATCCATGCATAGTTGATATTGGGCGTGCCACCGACCCAGCCATCGACCACATGGGTCTGCATAGCAGTAGGCACTTCTGCGTAGGGTATAGTCACTGGGCTGAAGCCAAGATCCTCCAGGCCGTACCGGAACGTTAGCGTTGATGGACTCCGCATTTTCACATCTTTGGAAGCACCTGGTGTCAACGGGTCTTTTGGCGATTTAATAAACCCGAACCCTATGAACCCTTCTGGCGAAAACCCGAGGAATTTGACACCTACGCCATGACATACTTCCTCATAGAGTTGATACATATATGAACCTTTTCCATAAAGAATCTTCGCTTCGTCAAAGGACGTGGCGTAGTACGGCAGGTACTGGGCACCTAGCTTAGGGTCAAGCGTATCGGGAATCGCGTTCTGGGAAATGTCGATTGTCCCCATCGAAACCTCTTCGAATACATTCTCGTAGCTCCCGAGCTGACTTGCGGGGAAATACTGTATCTCGACTCTGCCATCGGTGCGCTCTTTCACCATCTCGCAGGCATCTTTGTTGATTTGGGTCAGCATATGCTCCAGCGGAACATCTGCAGCCAGCCGCAGCACAATCTTCTCGTCTGTCTGTGCGTCCTTGTCTCCGCCGTCGCCATTCCCACCACATGCACTGGCGGAAAAAGCCACTGCCAACACAAGCAACAATACCATTAACAACCTTGCCTTTTTCATTATTCCTTAACCTCCTTCCAAACCCACATTGCACATTATAGATATAATTGAAATAATAATATCGATATCGGGCACCTCCCGGCGGCAGAGCCGCTAGCCTGGAAGTACCATCCCCGTCTTTTGCTTGAACCTTTCGACGCAGTTGATTTCTATGCCCAACAGCTTGGCTATATTGGATTTTGCCTCAATCCCCCTGCTGGCATGCCCATACCCCATAAAGACCGTCGCAATATCCAAATCCTCGCGGACTTCTCGCATCGTGACTTCATCAGACAAATCTTGGATATCCACGCCTAGTTTATCGGCAACGTATTTCTTGGCTTCGCCCAGTCTCATATTCTTCGATAGCTGCATCCTTGCAACCAAATCTCCGCTTGTTCGGACTCCGCCCATTCCCGATGCCTGGCTGTGGACAATGGCCATCCCCGAGGGATCGCCGTAGCCTACCTACAATCCGTCCAGACGGCCTATCTCAGCCATTGCGGTTGAAGCCCTAGATACGCAGTCAATCGGGGGCGTCATCTGCATTGGTACGCCGCCTACTCCCATGCCCACATTAGCGTGTACGGGTATCGGTGACACCTCCGCCGCATGCTTGCAGTGCGTCAAAGCGCGTGCTATATTCCAGGGAAAACTCCTGTTTGTATTCGTGTTTACAACAGCACCACATATATTGCCGCCTGCTGCCGCAACCATTCTGCACTGGTCGGCGGGATACATGCCCGCAAGACGCTCGCCCTTGTATTTCACTTGCCCATGAAAACCGAGGATAAACTCGCCCGCCATGCCTACATTGATGTTCATGCGGGGAAACTCTGCGCGCAATTTCTCAATGGCGTTCAGGCATCCATAAAACTCGGCATCACCCCCTGCCGCCGTGGTGTCTAAGTCCAAGCCGTCCGCACCTGCCGTATCCATAGCTCTACCCAGCGACAGCAAATCGTTTTCAAGCGCATCAGCGCATTCCATCTGAGCCGCAAGCGCCTCGTCTATCTTGCCCGCAGGCAGAAGTTCCGACGCATTGTCGAATGGGCCTTCCGGCTTGGTGTACAGCGGCATATTTGGCATGACCCCGTACAGAAGTGCCGGCACTGTGCCAAGGAGCGTCTCCGCGACCGCATACTGTTCCTCTGGCAGTATCATGCGTACGGGTTTTGCGCTGTAGTGGACATATGCCATTTCCAGCGTATCTGCCATTAACACCCTTTCATATGTCTGGAGTATCTGCGGCATTGCGATGGGAAGCCCAAGCCTCGTGAATTTCAGCGGCTGCGAATCGTAGGTCAGCACGAGCTCATTGCCGCGCTCTACACTGACGAATTTCCTCTTGTCACAAACGATGTCCATTAAATGCAAAATATCGCTCTCCGTCAATGGAGGGCATTTTCCCTTTCGGGACGCATCTTCTATTCCGTCCTCTATATCCTTGCGGATTTCCGCTTCGCTCATCTGCACGATGGCGCCATCTCCCATTCTTGTAGTGACCATAACACTCTCCTGTAATTCCTGCGAATATATCAGCGATAATTGTATGAAGTGGTGCCTTGCGGTTTCTGATATTGCGATTTATTATAAGTAGATTCTACCGCCACAAAAATCATCTTGCATCTTACAATCTGTAAGAGAATATAGCGATTTATATGTACAGTAAGTAAAACTAATTGAAAATTAACACTATTCGGATAAGTTCCGCTGATGCAGGATTTCACGGAAAAGATTGCGCAGCCTCACCTAACCACCGAAAACGCATACTCCGTCGTGCTTTCGAATACCTCGCCCGCGCGATATACTGCCGAGGGGAAGTGGTTTTGGTGGGGCGAGTCGGGAAAGAACTGCGTCTCCAGGCAGAAGCCGCCGCGCTGCGGGTATATGCCGCCTGATTTCGCGGGGCGATCATCGCCCAGGTAATTTCCCGAATAGAACTGCACGCCCGGCATGTCGGTTCGCACGGTCATACTGATGCCTGTTTCCTCCGAGTACGCTTCCGCGGCGAGCCGTAGCGCTTCGGGGGGGCGGCTGTCCTTGCCGGTGCCGCGGATGACGTAGTTGTGGTCGAAGCCTCCCGCGTTTGCTATCTGTTCTTCGCCGGCGCCGATATCGCGGCCTATCGGTTTCCCCTCGGTGAAGTCAAGCGCCGTACCCCTCACGTCCATCAATCTGCCCGATGGTATGGCGTCGCTGTCGATCTCGGTCAGCTGATCGGCGTTCAAGCGAAGGCGATGCCCGAGGATATCGCCTTCACCCTCGCCCGACAGATTGAAATATGCGTGGTTCGTGAGGTTGAAAACTGTGTCTTGGTCCGACACCGCGCGATAGGATATGCGCACGATGTTGTCGTCTGTAAGGCGGTAGCGCACAGTCACGTCGGCGTTCCCCGGAAACCCCTGATCCAGGTCGGGGCTGTGCAGGGCGAACGTGACCGCATCCTCCCCGTCGCTTGCGTCCGTCGCCCAGACGCGGCGATGCCATCCGTCCGCGCCGCCGTGCAGCGTGTGCCTGCCGTCCTGGTTTCGGTCCAGCAGGTAGCCCCTGCCGCCGATGGTCAGCTCACCGTGCGCAATCCTGTTCGCGTATCGCCCTATGGACGCGCCGAAATATTTGTCGCCCGCCATATAGTCGTCGTAGCTCCCATACCCCAGCACCACGTCGGTAAGCGCGCCGGTGCGCGACGGCACTTCAATGCCGACTATGGTCGCGCCCAGGTCGGTCAGCGTCAGCGCGCTGCCGCCGCTGTTGGTTATCCTGACAATCTTCGCGGGCGAATCCCCGAACTGTTCCGTTCTCACGCTCATTGCATCTCCCTTTCATCTCCTGTCCTGACTATTCTCATCGCTGATTATTAATAATTAATAATTAATAATTTAATGCCTGCCGCTTTTCGTTATCGCCCGCTGCCTGCCGCCCGTTATTGCCCGAGACATGCCGCTTTTCATTTTTCCGCTGCCGCCAGCACGGAGCCTACTGCGCGGTGCCACCCACTGACGCGCGACTCCCGCTCGCTTTCGCCGATGGCCGGATATATTATTTCGTTCTCGCCGAGGCATGCATAAAGCTCATCCTTGCTTTCGAAATAGCCTGCCGCCAGCCCCGCCATCGCAGCGGCGCCGAACGCGGTCGACTCAAGGCGCGACGATTTTTCGATAGGCACGCCCAAGATGTCCGCTTGGAACTGCAGGAGAAACCGGTTCTCGGCCGCGCCGCCGTCCACCCGCAAGCTGTCTATTTCGCATTTTGAGTCCTTGCTCATCGCGCGCAAGACGTCCGCGGTCTGGAAGGCTATGGACTCGAGCGCGGCGCGGACGATGTGTTCCCTGCCGGCGGAGCGCGTCAGTCCGGATATGGTTCCCGTGGCGCGCGGCTCCCACCAGGGTGCGCCGAGACCCGTGAACGCGGGAACGAAGTACACCCCGTTGGCGTCAGGCACGCTCAGCGCCAATGACTCCGACTCAGGCGAGCTGCCTATCACACCCAGGCCGTCACGAAGCCACTGAACGACCGAGCCCGCCGAGAACACGGATCCTTCGAGGGCGTATTCGGTTCGGCCGCCTGTGCGCCAGGCGATGGTAGACAGCAGGTTCGAGCCTGAGACATCTATCTTGCTTCCTGTGTTCATCAGGACGAAGCATCCCGTGCCGTATGTGCATTTGGCGCTTCCGGCTGGGAAGCAGCACAGCCCGAACAACGATGCCTGCTGATCTCCTATGGCCGCGGCGATGGGCAGCTCCGCCCCGAGATGCTCCGCGTCTGCGTACCCGCACACATGGCCGGAGGGAATCACGTCGGGGAGAATCCTATCTGGGATTTCGAAAACGTCCAGCAGCGCGCTGTCCCATTTCAGCTCCCTGATATTGAACAGCATCGTGCGCGACGCATTGGATACATCCGTCACATGCGCCCGTCCCTTCGTCAGCTTCCATATGAGCCATGAGTCAATCGTCCCAAAGAGAGTCTTGCCTGACTCCGCCATACTGCGGGCGTTCGGGACGTTTTCAAGTATCCAGTGTATCTTCGAAGCCGAAAAATACGGGTCGATGAGCAGGCCGGTTCTGTCCTTCACCATGGCCTCGTAGCCGCTGTCCTTCAACTTCTCACAGTATTCGGCGGTTCGCCTGCACTGCCAGACGATGGCGTTGCACAGCGGTTCGCCGGTGTCCCTGTCCCACATTACAGTGGTCTCGCGCTGGTTCGTGATGCCGAGCGCGGCTATGCTGTCAGGCGGTATCGAACGCTTTCTCATGGCTTCTCGCGCGACCGAAAGCTGCGTCTCCCAGATCTCCATCGGGTCGTGCTCCACCCACCCCGCCCGCGGGAAGCTCTGGCTGAACTCCTGCTGGGCAGCGCTGACGGCGTCGCCGCCGCGATCGAATATGATGCAGCGGCAGCTCGTAGTGCCCTGGTCAAACGCCATTATATATTTCTTCGATTCATTCATAGAAGTATGATATCACTGCGCCGGCAGATTCACAAATCCGTGGCGACATCAAGGCCAGGCATATCGGCTGAAAAGCCGCGTTCAGTTCGCCAGCATGATGCGCCCGCCGTCGAAATGCACGATGCCTTTCAGTTCGCCAGCATGATGCGCCCGCCGTCGAAATGCACAAAGCCTTTCATCTCCAGCAGCGTTACGGCGCATGTTGCCGTCGGCACCTTGAGCTTCGTGAGCATGGCGGCATCGTCCACCGTCATCTCGCCGTGTTCGCACACCGCGCCTAGTATCAATGTCTCGTCCGCGCCCAGCTCCCCCATGCCGGCCGCGCCATTAATGCCGTGCGCACCTGCCGCGCCTTCCTTGCCGCCGCCCTTGCGCCCGCCGGACAAAGACACCTTGACCTTCGCGCGAAGGCCGAGGTCTCCCAATATATCGTCGAAGAACACGAGCGGCAGCGCGCCGTCTTTTATGAGTTTGTTGCAGCCGACGCTCAGCTTCCTGTTGATATTGCCGGGCACGGCGTACACCTCTCTGCCCTGTGACGCGGCGCATTCGGCGGTGATGAGCGAACCGCTCGAGATACCCGCTTCCACGACTACCGTTGCGGTGCAAAGCCCGCTGATGATCCTGTTGCGGGCAGGATATGTGAACCGCGTGCCGTGTACTCCCTCGCCGTACTCTGAGAGGAGAAGCCCTCTTTTCGCTATGCGGGAGCGCAGCGCGGAATTGGATTTCGGAAAACATATGTCGAGGCCGTTGCCCATCACCGCTATGGTCGGCGTAGGGCCTTCGAGCGCGCCTTTGTGCGCGAATGCGTCTATGCCTTCGGCCATGCCGCTCACGACCGCGACGCCGCGCTCCGACAGCCAGTGCGCCAGATTGTATGCCACCCATCTGCCGTAATCCGTCGCACGGCGCGCGCCGACTATCGCGATCATAGGGTGCGCCAGCGCGGACAGGTCGCCAAGATATCTGAGTCGTTCGGGCGGGTCGAATATGCGCTTCAGCGCTTCGGGATACCTTTCGTCATCAATACCTATGCCTTTGTATTGCTCTATGCCGATTGGGTTCTGCTCTTTCATTTATTCCTTGCTCCAAACTATTCTGCTACAAATTATTTCTGCTACAAATTATTTGTGTTCCAAAATTATTCTTTTTCAGTTATTCTTCTTCGCCCAGTATGTCTTTCGGGCGCCTGTAGCTGACGGCCTCCGTCAGGTGCTTCGCGAGGATTTCGTCTGAGCCGTCGAGGTCGGCTCTGGTGCGGGCTATGCGCTGCATCTTCTTGCCCTGTCTCGCGCTGAAACCGTATGCGTCGTACGCCGACTTCATGATGCGTTCGGCTTCGCCCGTGAGTGCGCAGTGTTTCTCCGTGTCAGAGGCAGAGAGGTCTCCGTTGTATATGAACGGGGACTCTCCGTCACGTGACCCGCCATCGTGTGCCGCGCCATCGTGGGAAGCGCTTGGTTCTTGGATCGCCGCCGGTTCGCGAGCCGCCATGTCTCCCTCTCTGCCGCCGGCCGCTCCGTACGCCGCGCCTGCACCTCGCAATGCCTCGCTATCGGCTGGCCTGTTGCGCTCGCGCTGCCTGGCCACGGCCGCCATTACGCCCGCGTACATCTCCGCGGAGGAACAGCTTTCGCCGCTCTCGCCTTTCAGATCCGAATACTCAACGCGCCCAACCTTGGTGTGCAGGTCGATGCGATCGAGCAGCGGGCCTGATACGCGGGATGCGTATTTCCTGCGCTGGCTCTCCGTGCAGCGGCATTCATGCGTCGGATCGCCGTGGTAACCGCATGGACAGGGGTTCATCGCCGCTATCAATATGAACTCGCAGGGGTAACGGCTTCTGTACCCGACCCTAGACAGATCTATATACCTGTCCTCCAGCGGCTGCCTGAGCATTTCGAGCGCGCGCCGTTCGAACTCCGGCAGCTCGTCGAGAAACAGCACGCCCCTGTGCGCGAGGGATAGCTCGCCCGGCCTAGGGCGACTGCCGCCGCCGACCAGCGCCGCGGCTGAGATGGAGTGGTGCGGCGCGCGAAATGGGCGGCCCAGCACGGCGCGACCCTCATACGGATCCCTGCCCGCTATGCTGTATATCTTCGCCACCTCCAAAACCTCCCTGCGGGACAGCGGTGGCAGAATGGACGGCATGCGCGACGCGAGCATGCTCTTGCCAGAGCCCGGCGGCCCGTACATCGCTATGTCGTGCCTGCCGGCCGCGCAGATCTGGAACGCCCGCTTCGCGCGCTCCTGCCCTCTCACGTCGCCGAAATCCCCGCACTGCGCTATGGCCGCGGCACACCGCGGATCCGATGCGCCGCCGGATTCATCAGCGCCCCAGCCATCAGCGAAGCCCGCTTCCTCAAACACGGCAGGCACGATGGGCTTGTCGCCCGACAGATGCCCCAATATCTCGCACAGCGTATCGGCGGCATAGAAGCTCACGTCGTCTATATGCGTGAACTCCGCCATGTTCCGCTCAGGCACGAAGATGCTGCGTATGCCCTTCTCCTTCAGCCCCAGCGCCAAGGCGATGCCGTGCTCCGCGCGGTTCAGCCCGCCTGTCAGGGAAAGCTCTCCGAAAAACGCGCTGCCCTCCGTGAGCGCGGGGTCGATAGCGCCCGAAGCTATCAGTATGCCGACGGCCACGGGCAAATCGAAATGGCTGCCCTCTTTTCGCGTGTCGGCGGGAGAGAGGTTCACCGTGATGCGCCGCAGCGGGAAATCGCACCCCACGCTGGCCAGCGCAGACCTGACGCGCTCCTTCGACTCGCGCACCGTGATATCGGGCAGCCCCACGATGGACAGCTGCGGCAGCCCCTGCAATATATCCGTCTCGACGCGGATAAGCTCCGTGTCGGGCCCGCTCAGCGTGGCGGTGATAACCGAGGATACCATCAGAACGCGCCCTCGATATGGTTGATGTCGGGCTTCCCCGCGCTCAGAACCACCTCTATGACATCGAACCTGTACTCGGTGAACTCGTCGACCATAAGCCCGCCGCACTCGCGCATGAGGAACACGGTCGCGACCTGCCGATAATGCTTCTGCTTCCTCGAGCCGACGCTCTCATACGGCCTGCCCATGCTCCCCGACCTGCGGCATTTGACCTCGATAAAGCACAGCATGTTCTTGCCACGAGGCCGCGCGATGATGTCTATCTCGCCGAGCCTGCACGTGAAATTGCGGCGCAGTATTTCATAGCCCGAAAGCTCCAGCTGCGACACGGCAAGATCCTCGCCCTTCCTGCCTACGCCCATGCGCGCGCCCTCGCGTTCGATATATGGCTTCATTCCTGCCGTTGCCATTGCATCCATTGTTATCCTCCCGTTTCTTTTCATCTGTCTCACATTACGCTAAGTTTCGGCCAATAATTTTGAATAATATAATTAATTTTAATTACTGCCATATTATACCATCAAAGATGGTCGTCTGTCAATATATTCCTTCAAAGAAATTTGCAGGGAAATTGCATGTGTGGATGCGGGGGCGTTTGCCCTTAATCCCTCAGCTCACGCGGCCGCATGCGTTCGGTTTTCAAAGTTCTCAGGGAGCGCTGATTAAAGCAACTGTAGTCGATAGCGGCGTCGGGGCCGGCCACGGCGATTTACTGCGACTGCTTGTTGTGGTAAAATTGTATACAATCAAGTAACAGACGAAACGCGGAAACCATGTAGAGAGAGGTAAATAATGGGCAAAACACTCGCATACAAAATACTTGGCGAACATCTCGTGGGCGGCGAGCTCGCGGCGGGAAACGAGATAACCATTCGGATTGACCAGACGCTGACGCAGGACAGCACAGGGACGATGGTGTACCTGCAGCTTGAGGCGATGGATATAGACAAGGTGGCGACGGAGCTGTCGGTCGCTTATATCGACCACAACACCCTGCAAACAGGGTTTGAGAACGCGGACGACCACGCATTCATCGAGAGCGTCGCGAAGCGCCACGGCATACTGTTCTCAAAACCGGGCAACGGTATCTGCCATCAGCTCCATCTAGAAAATTTCGGGAAGCCGGGCAAGACGCTGCTCGGCTCGGACAGCCACACGCCGACGGGCGGCGGGCTCGGCATGATCGCCATCGGCGCGGGCGGGCTGGATGTTGCGGTCGCGATGGCGAAGGGGACATACAGCCTGACCGCACCCAAAGTTATTGGCATACGACTGACGGGCGCGCTGCGCCCCTGGGTCAGCGCGAAGGACGTAATACTGCACGTGCTGCGGAAGCTCACGGTCAAGGGCGGCGTCGGGCGCATCGCCGAATACTGCGGCGACGGCGTGAAGTCGCTCTCCGTCACGGACCGCGCCACCATCACGAATATGGGCGCGGAGCTGGGCGCGACCACGAGCGT
>JAIRPQ010000128.1 GCA_031256875.1 Eubacteriales Family XIII. Incertae Sedis bacterium
TCCTCGTTCAGGATGAGCGGAGTCTTGATCTCCGTGTAGCCGCGCCTCGCGTGCTCGCCGCGCCAGAAGCTTTCCAGCTCGTTCCTGATGACCATGCCGTTCGGGAAGAAGAACGGGAAGCCTGGCCCCTCGTCGTAGATGGCGAACAGCTCCATCTCCTTGCCGATACGCCTGTGGTCGCGCCGTTTCGCTTCCTCGATGCGCTTTATATACGCGTCCAGCTCCTCGCGGCTCGGCCACGCCGTCCCGTAGATACGTTGCAGCATTTTGTTCTTGGAATCGCCGCGCCAATACGAGCCCGCGACGCTCATGAGCTTTATCGCCTTCACCGCGCCCGTCGAAGCCAGGTGCGGGCCGCGGCAGAGATCCGTGAACTCGCCTTGCGTGTAGAACGAAAGCTCCTCGCCCTCTGGCAAGTCCTCAATGAGCATCCGCTTGTACGGCTCCTTGTTGCCGTCCGCCCATTTCAGCGCTTCCTCGCGGCTGAGCGTGGACTGTTCTATTTTGAAATTCGCCTTGACGATATTCTTTATCTCTTTTTCGATAGCCTTGAAATCGTCCTCCGTGAATTTGTGTTCAAGGTCGAAGTCGTAATAGAACCCGTCCTCGATCGCCGGCCCTATCGCCAGCTCCGCGTCAGGCCAAAGCCGCTTGACCGCCTGCGCCATGATGTGCGACGCCGTGTGCCTGTACGCCTCGCGCACCTCGGGGTTGTCGAAATCCAGTTTTTCTTTTGCCATGTTGCCTCCCAGCATATCTCCGCGCTCGCTCGCGCATTTATTATCTTCTAATTATATAATATAATAACCCTTATGGCGAGTAAGTTTGCCGCAAAGAACAACAGAGCGATAGGAGATATCAGTGAAATCGAACCCGAAGCCTGCCAAGGCAGCCCAGGCGCAAGAACCGCAGCCCACGCCCGCGAGGCGCAAGCCCCTCTCAAAGGCGAAGCGTATCGCGGTTCTGGACATACTGGCGGAAACGCACCCCGAAGCGAGGTGCGCGCTCGACCACGTTAACGTGTTTCAGTTAATAGTCGCGGTCGTGCTGTCCGCGCAGACCACCGACGTCAGCGTGAACAAAGCGTCTCCCGAACTTTTCCGCAGATGGCCCGACGCCGCGGCGCTGGCAGGCGCGAAGCAGGAGGACGTAGAGGGCGTCATCCGCAAAATAGGCATGTACCGCCAGAAGTCCAAGAACATCATCAACCTCGCGCGGAAGCTCCTGGACGAGTACGGCGGCGAAGTACCGCAGGACATGGACGCGCTCATGTCGCTGCCCGGCGTCGGCAGAAAGACCGCCAACGTGGTTCTCGCCGTGGGCTTCGGCGAACAGCGCATAGCCGTGGACACCCACGTGTTCAGGGTATCGAATCGCATCGGTCTCTGCGACGAACCCGACGTGCTGAAAACAGAATTGGCGCTCATGAAGAACCTGCCCGAAGACCGTTGGTCGGAAGCGCATCACAGCATCATCTGGCATGGCCGCCGCGTCTGCCACGCGAGAAAGCCCGACTGCGAAAGTTGCCCCATCAGAGGAATCTGCCTGCGGAAGTAAGGCCGCAGGACGACGCCATACCCGTAGGCATGGCGATGTGGTTCGACCCATATCCGGCTACCCCACTGACAATTACCCAACTGACAAATTTATATTTTTTTCAAAAATTTTCCGCAAACCTATTGACAGATTTCTCCATTGTGATATAATCCATTTATTGTAAATAATTATAGTTAATGTTTACAGTACATGTTAATGGATGTAGTACAAGCAGTGAAGGCAAGGTGGAGTAATGAAATTGGCTAATGGTTTACGCAGATTTTCGGGAATTTTTCTCATTATCGTGGCCGTCGCGGGGCTGGTGCTCTGGGAAGCTAAGGGGCGCGAGCTGGTGCTGATGGCCGACGTGTGCGCGGCAGCCGGAAATATTGAGCAGGGCGAGAAGCTCGATCCATCCATGTTCCGGACTGTTTCCGTGCCGAGAGGTTCACTCGTGAGCGGAGCGGTCGCGCCGCGTGGTCTGGCACAGGTCAACGGCGGGATAGCGGCGGGGTTCATTCCGGAGGGTGCGATGCTCTCCACGGCCTATATCGACACGCCGCAGGAGATATCCCGCAAGGACGATTCCTATTTCACCATCGAACGGAAATGGATACTGATGCGTTCCAGCGCCCTGCGCCGTGGCGATATGGCCGAGATTTTGACGGCCGACGGCGCGCAAAGCCTGGGCGTCTTTGAAATAGGTTTTGTCAAGGATGCCGAGGACAGCGAGGTGAGGGAAACGGCAGGCGGCACAGGTTTCGGGAGCGCGCCAAGTGAATCGCGCGTGGACGCCACATCCCCTATCGACCATGTAGAAATCGTGGCGCGGCTCAGTGAATACCTGGCGATAAGGGATTACGCCGAGTCAGCCGCGGGGCCGTCCCTCATCCTCGTAGGAAAGGAGATAGTAGAATGAAATTCACCGAAATGTGCGAGCGCGTGAGCGCAAAGATGTTAAGCGAACTGAACGCGGGGCCGCAGCCCCAAGGCTCTGAAGCAGGGCCCGCGCTCGACCCCATAGAGCTGCAAAAGCGTTCCATTATGGGATATGAACCCGAGGTGGCGCTCATGAAAAAACGCATCGCGGAAATCATGGCGCAGGAAGACATGGCGGCCGAGATACCGCCTTGGTACAGCTCGCCCGATGACGCGGTGTTCCACGAAAACTGGGGGCTGGCCGGCATGTCCGAATGGTTCGGGCCGAAGTACGCGGATTCAAGCTCGGCGAAAATCATCGGGGAGCGCGTCTATTTTCTGGACAACGGCGCTATGAAGCTCATGCCGCAACGCATACCTGACGAGCGTCGCGAACAGCTCGTGCGCGCCCTGTTGCTGCGCTCGCCGGACGAGCGGCTGGACAGAGACAGGCACGAAGTCTATATGAGCGACGGAACGCGCGTTACGATATTTCGCGGAGGGCTTGCCAAGAAAGGTCTCGACTCCATAGTGTTCCGCAGGTATATTATTCCGAACCTGAGCTTCGGGGGGCAGGCCGAGCGCGGAACGATACCGGACTGCGCCGTGCCGCTGTTCGAGCATATGGCGGCATGCGGATTCAATGTAGTGTTCTGCGGCAGCGTCCGCTCGGCGAAAACCACCTTCCTCTCGACGTGGCAGCGATACGAGGATCCCGCGCTCGAAGGCGTCATGGTGGAAACCGACCCAGAGATCCCCCTGCACCGGCTCATGCCCGACTCGCCTATAATACAGCTGATAGCCGACGGCGACAGCTTGGCGAATATTTCAAAGAGCCTGATGAGAAGCGACGCGGACTATTTCATACTGGCGGAAGCGCGGGACGGCGTGGCCCTCGACACGGCGGTCAGGCTCGCGCGCAAGGGTACGCGTCGCATGAAGATGACCTTCCACACGCGCGACCCGAAAGCGTTCGCCAGAGACGCCGCGGTCGAAATAGTCAGGGCGAAGGGTGGCGATATAGGCGAGACCATGCTCATGGTCGCGGGCAGCTTCGACTACGTATTCCATTTCTCGAGCATGCGCAAGGACGGAAGAAAAAAACTCACCGCCATCTACGAGATGAGTGTCGCGGACGGCGGCGGCGTGTGTATGCGCGAAATCTGCCGCTACAACATGAACGCGGACGCGTGGCGATGGACGCACAATATCGGGCAGGACAAGCGCGACGCCGGCATGGAGGAGGATGCCGACGCATTCACCGCGTTCGATCTCTGCCTGAAATCGCTGCACGACAAAGGAAGGCTGTCGTAAAATGCCCAGACTTGATTCCTACGCGCTTATCTCGATAGTATCGGCGGCAATCTACCTTCTGATATTGACGGGGCTGCTGCTCGTCATGCGCGAAAAAATCGCAAGGCTCATAGATGTTGCGCGCAAGAGACGCAGGCTCGGGCGCCCGAGGCGGGCGGTGGGCGAGCCGAATATCCTGTTCCGCCACCTTGCGGGGCTGCTCACCGCCACGATGAAAAAGCCCCTCTCGCCCACGGGGTTTCTGACGCTCCTCATAGCCATGTACTTCGTCGTATTCACAGCGTCAGCGACCAACCTGCCGCCCGCCATATCGTGCGCCATTGCCTTCGCGTTCTCGTCACTGCCCTATCTCCTGCTGCGCGTCAGGCTCGAGCGGATACGCACACGGGGCAGCTACGAAGGCGAAAATCTGGTGTCCACGCTCCTGACACAATATTGGATAGCCGGCGGCAATATCTTCGAGGCCATAGAGAATACTCTCGAAGCTGCTGACGGCATACCTGTCACGCGTAGGCTGCTCTCCGCGCTGCTCATCGAAATCAGGAGCACCGGCAATATCGAGCGCATCGCCAGGGCATCCGACGCATTCGCCTATGGCATCGGAACAAACTGGGGGAGAATGCTGGCGTATAATATCAGGCTGGCCGCGATAAACGGCAGCGACGTATCGCTCGCCATCGAGGACATCCTCTCGCAGCTGCGTGAGGCCCGCGCGCTCGCAGAGGAACGCAAGCGCATCAACGGCGAGTCGGTTCGCCTGGTGGTGTTCCTCATCCCGCTCACCTATATAGGCTCGTTTCTAGTATCGGTCGCCCTGCTCGGCATTAGCCCCGCGCGATTCCTCAGAAATCAGTTCGCGACCGCCGAGGGTTTCGGTTTCTTCGTGGCTACGGTGTTCCTGTTCTGCATGAACCTCGTGCTGATAGAGGTAGTGACGAACCGAAAGCTGGATTTTTGAACGTGGCGGCTGGGCGCGGAACTGCGGGATGAGTGGCAGCGGGATACGCGACTGCGGGGCGCGTGACTGCGTGACGCGTGACTGCGGAACGCATGGCAATGGAAATGTAGATCTGAATGAGCTGTAAATTTGGAAGCGCCATCGGCGGAATGGAATCAGCGGAAGCATTGGATAAATGCAGTAAAAGGAGGAAATGATTTGGGCGATATATCCGTATACATAGCAGCCATAGTCTGCATCTGCGCTGGTGCGCTCATGCTGACGCCACGCGAATCGCGGCTCGCTGCCGCGCTCGGCAGGGTGTCGCGCGCATCGGCGGCGCTCATATATCCACGCGCATGGATTCGGGCGGGCAGGCGTCTTGGCGACAGGCTCGCGGGCGCCCTGCTCTCGTCAGGGAGAAAAGAGCGCATAGACAGGGAAATCTTCGACGCGATAGGCGCGGTCCGCAACATCATAGCCGCGTCAGGCGGTGCGCATATACCTGCCGACGCGCTATTCGAACAACTGGCTCGGAACGGCGGCGAGCTCGCCCCTCTGTTCCGCCGTGCGCTTCCGCTGCTGCGCGTGAACAGAAAGGAAGAGATGGCGCGGCGTTTCGCGGGCGAGGCGGGCACCGCCATGTCCGGAGATTTCATCAGGCTGCTCACTAGATGGGACGATGTCTCTCCGGAGAAACTCTCGTCGACGCTGTTTTCGTACCAAAGCGCGATAAAGGAGTCACGCACGACCGCGCTCAAGCGCCGTAACGAGGTATACAGCGACCTGATGTATTTTCCCGCCGTCCTGAATGTCCTTGTCGTGCTGATGAATTTCATATTCGTGGCGTACTACATAGAGCAGCGCGACCTGTTCGAGCAGTTGTTTTTCTGACGGCGGCGGTGATTCGCGGCGCTGGATGCGGCGAGTGCGGTGGCGGGCGTTCCGAAATTGGCGCGGTGCGGCGGCGGGTACGGGCGGCACACTGGCACAGCGGCGGTGGTTTGCGACAACATATTAATGGAATAATTTGGAACTAGAGTTTAGAAGGAGAATTAATAGAATGAAACAGATGATAATACTGCTGGCAATGATAATACTCGGCATCGCTATATCCGCGATGGTGCTAAGCTTTCAGGGCACGACCCAGAGCCTGACCGACGCTGCGCAGTCGAAGATGCAAAGCGGGCTGGGGCTCGGCTCGGGCGCGGGCTCGGGCTCGGGCTCGTGAAGAGGATGCGGCATGAAACAGTATATCGTGATGATAGCGATGATAGCCCTCGGGGTGTTCATCTACGGGCTTATAGCAGGCTCCAGCGACGGCAGTCTCGCGCATCATGCGGGCAAGGCTTTGCTCGATGCCGCGCGCGGCAGCTTCGCCGCGGGATGAGAAGATGTATCACGTGAATGAAAATATGAAAGGCCGCTTCGCCATGAAAGAGCCGCACCACAGCGAAGCGCCGGACAGGAGAGCGCCATGAAACAATTCATCGTACTGCTGGCGATATTGCCGCTGACGCTGGGACTGATAATGCAGATGGGACTGGCACAGTCGAATTTCTCGCGCATCGCCGCCGCTGAAAGCATAGTGCGCGGCAATGCGGCTCCCGCGGCGGCGGACGCGGGCGGGTTTACAAGCGACATACTCGCCGCTATGGTGTTGCGCCTAGAGAGCGCCTGCGGCATCCCGCCGTCGGATGTCGCGATAGACGCGGATAGCAAGGCCGGAGCGGACGGCACCATCAGCTACCGCGTATCCGTACCCATCCGCAGGCTGGTAGCCGCGCCAGGCATATTCGGCATAGATCCGAAAGACAATTCCGCCGTCTACACGATAGAGGGCACGGTCTACAGGCGAATGCCGCCTGAGGAAACAGAGGAAGCGGAGGATGCTCATGACAAGACAGAAAAAACAAGCAAGGCAGCAGTGGAGACCACAAGCGCCGGCACAGGAGAGGATAAAAATATGAACTGAATACATCCGGCGAGAGGCGGCAATCAAGCAGATTACCGTTTCTCGGTTAACGGGCGGCAGGGCTTACCATCGAAAGTCGTTGAAAGGATGGTACGCATATGGATATACATATCTTTTGTGATTTGGCCCGAACAGTTATTTTGATTGTCGATATTATCATCAAGATAATCAAGGCAAGAAAATAACCGCATAGAGTAGTACGCGGCTATCTTCAATAACATATTAATTTGAGGTAAGCCCGCTACCACAACAGCAAGCCGCCCGTTGATATTATTATAGCAGACAATTCGAAAAAGTCAATTAATTCGCTTCGATTTTTTTTTCGTCAATTCTGCTCGGCAATTCTGCTCCGATTTTTTCGCTCAAAGCTTTATACGCCGGCATTTCACGAATTTTCCCGCGCCCTTGCTGCCGAGGAATTTGCCGTCCCTGTATACGAGATTCCCTCTACTGTATGTCGCTACGGGATAGCCCTTCAGCTCCGCGCCCTCAAAAATCACATGATCCGTATCGCCGTGCATCGCCTTGTTCGTTATCGTGAAGCGCTTCTTCGGGTCGTAGACCACGATGTCCGCGTCGCGCCCTATCTCGACCGCTCCCTTCACATGGTCGCAGCCGAATATCCTGGCCACATTCGTCGAACAGACCTCGACCGCCTTGTTGAACGAAATCCGGCCGCGGTTCGCTTCGGACAGCATATAGGGGTACATATTTTCGATGCCCGCGCAGCCGTTCGGAATCTTCGTGAAGTCCTTCGCGCCCCATTTCTTTTCGGATTTCAGGAACGGGCAGTGGTCAGTCGCGACCGTCTGTATATCGCCGCGCTTCAGAGCTTCCCAGAGCGCGTTCTGCGACGCCTTGCCCTTTATCGGGGGCGAGCAGACAAAATTGATGCCGTCCTTCCTCTTGTATACGTCGCTCGTGAAGTGCAGATAATGCGGGCAGGTTTCCGCGAATATCGGGTAGCCCTCGTCCCGCGCCGCCGTGACCGCCAGCGCGCCCTGCTCATTCGCGAGGTGGACGATGTAGAGCGGAGCGTTCAAGCTTTTCGCCCACTGTATTGCCCTGATGTCGGCCTCGCCCTCCACAAATTCCGGCCTGGACATATAATGGTACCATGCCGATGTATTACCCTCGGCGAGATGTTTCGCGCTCAGGAAATTCACCATCTCGTTGTTCTCGGCGTGGACTGCAATCAGTGCGCCTATCTTCTTCGAGTGTTCCAGCACCTGATAGAACACGCCGTCGGTCACGCCGAAATCGTAGACCATGAAAACCTTGAAGCTCGGCACACCCATCTCGACGGCTTCTTCCATCGTTCCGAGAAGCCCGCCCGACACATCCTTGACGGCGAGATGGAAGGAATAATCGACAACGGCCTGCTCCGCCGCGAGCTTGTCGCGCCGCCTTATGGCATCGGGAAACGGCTCGCCCGTATCCTGCAATATGAAATCGAACACGGTCGTAGTGCCGCCGCACGCCGCCGACCTCGTGCCCGCTTCGTAATCGTCCGTAGAGACAGTTCCGCCGAACGGCATGGCGAGATGCGTATGCGCGTCGATGGCCCCTGGCAGCACGAGCTTGCCGCGGCAGTCGACGACCTCGGTGGCAGCCCCCGCCTTCAGGTTCGCCCCAATCTCCACAATCTTGCCGCCGGCCACAGCGACATCAGCCTTATACGTACTCTCGGCGGTAACAACCTTCCCGTTCTTAAACAACAACTCAGCACTCATCATTACACCTTCTTTCGCAAATAATATAAAAGCAATTATTGATTATTAATTAATAGAATAAGCAATAGAATAAGGTAGGATTTTTTTCGCCTGGCTAGGCGCGTGAGCGTTTTGGAGCGGAGCGTACTCAAAAGTACGTGAGCACCAAAACGCGAACAGCAACGACGCCAGGCGGAAAAAAGACACCTTATTCCCGTCGCTCCAGCTTATGCGCCTTCTTGTATTCATACATCTTCTCGTCTGCCATGGACAGCAATTCGCTTGATACCGTTGTGTTGTCCTCCTTCACTTCTACATTGCCATAGCTCAGGCTTCGCTTGTAGCGCACCTGCCCGTCTTCGCTCACGTAGTCATCGGCTATCAGCTCGCGGCGCAGGCATTCGAACCGCTTGTCGGCTTCTTCGATGGAAAACCCTAGGGCGAGCAGCATGAACTCGTCGCCGCCGAGCCGCACCACATGCGCGTCAGGCGAAAACGTGGAAAGGATGTCCGCGATTTTCAGTATGTATTTGTCGCCTTCCGCGTGACCGAACACGTCGTTCACGTATTTCAGCCGGTCCATGTCTATGAAGCAGATCACGAAATGCCGCTTGTCGCGAATCCACTCGTTCAGCAGCTTCATCCCGAAGTGGCGGTTGTAGGCGCCGGTCAGCATGTCGCGGTATGCCACGTTTTCAAGCACCTGTATCTGCTCCTTCTCGCTCGTGATGTCCTTCAGCACGCAGGCGACCGCGTTGTGTTCGTACCATTTTACGGGATAGAAAATCACGCTGAACCACTGCACGGCGTAGTCGCTTATCAGCGGGAACTCCTCCGTGCGCGGCCCTTCGTCGTCCCCTATCGCTTTCGCGTAGTCGAACAAAATCTCGTAGAGCTGCGATTCGAGCGTATCGCTTGCAAGCTCATCCGCAACGGGATGGTTCGCGAAAAGGTGTTCACCCGTATCGCTGTCGATCATGACAATCCATTCCTCGATAGTGCCTGCGATGGTTTCGAAAAGAAAATTGGAGCGGGCTAGGTCGTTCGTCTTGCGCTGCAGCTTGTCCATCTCCGCAGCCATCGCATCACGCCGCTCGCGCAGCTGGTGAATCATCTCGTTCACCGCGTCGGCGAAGTCTCCCATGAAGCTGACGCGCTGTTCGTAGTCGCCCTTGGCCACCTGCTGCACCTGCCACGTGAGATGCTTCAGCGTCGCATGCATGGATTTCAGGCTCGCCGCAAGCTCATTGTCGGAGGACGGCAGCGGGCAGTCCAGATTTCCGCGCGAAAGATCCTTCGCGAGAGTACGCATCTCCTTCAGCATCTCGCCGAAAGAGAACATGCCCTCGCCCAGTTCCTGAAAATCCTCCGGCAGGGATTTGAAATCCAGCTCGGCGCGGTTCGGGTAGTACAACAAATCGCGCAGATATAGGAACAGTTTGTCCGTTGTTTTGTTGGAGATTGGCCTTACCATCCTTTCCTTTCCCATCCGCCGCACAATACCATTCCTGCCAACGCGCACCGTGGCAATCCCGTTTCACATGGCAGCTGCCTTTGTTGCGCAGCCACCGGACGATTATACTATAGTGCCGTTGAAGCGGCAAACCCTGTCGCCGTTCGCCCAGCAATCCATCTCTTTGACCTCGTAGTTCTTGCCCGTGTAGGCATTCAGCACGCCCGAGATAAATCCCTCGTCGTAATTGCAGACCGTCTCGTTCGTTATCGGCAGACCGCTGCAGTCAAGATCCTGTCCGACGGTCAGCACCATATTGCCCGTGTCGGGGTCATACGCTTCCATGCGAAGGATGCCTATCTTGTAATCCTTCAGAGCCTTGACCAAATCCGCGAGAAACCTGTCGAAGTCCACATTCAGGTCGAGCACATTCTTCGCGAACTCCGAACCCGCGAGAAAACCCGCGCGCCTGAAATAGTCGTTCGCCATATCCGCGCCGAAATCCTTCGTAAGAATGTCGAGCATGGTGTACTGCATGAGCCTATATACGATCACGGGCATCTCCTCGCCTAGGTCGCCGCGACCCTCTTTGACATCGCCGAGGTTCGCCCAAGCAAATTCATGAAGTGTTGCATCTCTCTTAAAAATGTTCATTTCCTGCTTTATCCTTTCATTACGCAATTTCCCTTTTCGGAGCGCGGCGGTTCGCTACCCCGCGCCCTATGCATCATTATAGCACAAACTGCAACTAAATGCGCCACGCAGTCGGGCGCATCCGTGGTATACTTATGATAATTATCAATTAATAATAATGAATAATTTTTGCCGGTAATAATGGAGATGTAAATGGAAATCGTGAGAGCTTTTTTGCTGCCGCATCCGCCGCTGATCGTGCCTGGCGTGGGCGCGGGCGACGAGATACCTCAGACACGCGCGGCGGCGGAGCGCGTCGCATCTGAGGTCTTGGGGCTGGCACCCGACACCGTCATCTATGTTACGCCGCACTCATGTCTCTACGCCGACTACATACATATCTCGCCGGGCGCCGAAGCGTCAGGCGACTTCGGCAAATTCCGCGCCCCCGATGTTAAATTCGAAGTTGAGTACGATGAGCAGCTCGCGTCGCTCATCGGGGAGATATCGAGCGCCGACGGGCTGCCCGCGGGCGCACTCGGCGAACGCGACGCGCACCTCGACCACGGCGTGATGGTGCCGCTGTATTTCATGGATAAGGCGTGGCGGGAACGCGCGGCATCCCGCGCTCCTGACGCGTCGAGCGAATCCGGCGAATCGCCCAGGCTCGGCGCCGACGATGAAACGTCCGACACGGGGCGCACGTCCCGCGCTCCTAAGATAGTCCGCATCTCCGTTTCCGGATTTTCGCTATTGGATCATTACCGCTTCGGCATGTATATTGCCGAGGCCGTGCGTAGGCTTGAACGCCGCGCCGTGCTTATCGCCAGCGGCGATATGTCGCACAGGCTGAAAGAGGACGGGCCATATGGGTTCGCACCCGAGGGGCCTGTCCACGACGCATATGTGAAGGAATGTCTAGAGGATTCGGACTTGCGAAGGCTGGCGCGGATGGATCGTTCCGTGCGCGAGGGCGCGGGCGAATGCGGGCTTGCGTCCATACTGGTAGCGGCGGGCTATCTGGACGGGCGCAAGGCCGGCAGCGAGGTCTATTCATACGAAGGGCCGTATGGCGTCGGCTACCTGGTGGCCGCGCTGTCAGGCGGAGAACCCGCGCCGTCGCTATTCCCGCTGCTCGTGAGCGACAGGGAGGCCGCTCTCGCGGAAGTGCGCGCACAGGAGGATATATACGTGCGGCTCGCCCGCGCCAATGTCGAGAGCTACGTGCGGACGGGGCGCGGCATCGAACTGGATGAGTTTTTCGCAGGCGGCGGCGCGGGCGGCGGCGCGGGCGGCGCTGAAGCAGACGGAGATGCGCGGAGCGGCGCGGGCGTGGCTGCGGGTGGCTGTGAACAGAGCGGGGCCGGAGGCGGCGCGGCGCGCGAAATGATGGCGGCTCGTGCGGGCGTATTCGTATCCATAAAAAAGGACGGCGAGCTGCGCGGGTGCATAGGCACGACCGAGCCGACCTGTGGCAGCGTCGCGAGCGAAATACTTTCAAACAGCGTATCAGCCGCCGTGCGCGACCCGAGGTTTGACCCGATAGACGAAAGCGAGCTGGACAGCCTGACGTACAGCGTCGATGTCCTCGCCGCGCCGGAGAAAATCAGCGGCCCGCACGAGCTGGACGCGAAACGCTACGGCGTGATAGTGAGCAGCGGAGGGCGGCGAGGGCTGCTGCTGCCCGACCTGGACGGCGTGGATACAGTCCGGCAGCAAATCGACATAGCGAGACGCAAGGCCGGCATCGGCAAGCGCGAGAAAATCCGCCTTGAAAGGTTCGAGGTGATACGGCACAGATAAAATGAACGGGGGTGGTGCGGCTTGTTAAAGGAAGCATTGTATTACGAAAGCGAGGGTGGCGCGCCCAGATGTCTGCTCTGCCCGCGCCATTGCCTGATCCCAGACGGCGAGTCCGGATTTTGCCGCGCACGAATCTCCAAGGAGGGCAGGCTGTACGCCTCTGGCTACGGAGCGGCGGCGGGGCTTGCGCTGGATCCCATCGAGAAAAAACCCCTATATAGATTTCGCCCTGGTTCGGTAATACTCTCGTACGGCACGTACGGCTGCAACATGCGCTGCCCCTGGTGCCAAAACCATTCGATATCACAAACCCCGCCGCCGCCGCGCACGCCTCATATCGCGCCTCATGAACTGCTGCGCCAAGCGGTATCCACGGCGGCCGGCCAGAACAACATTGGCATCGCTTTCACCTACAACGAGCCGCTCACCTCTCCTGAATTTATTATTGACACCGCCCCACTGCTCCGCGAAGCGGGGCTTTCCACCGTCATCGTCACGAACGCCGCCATCTGCGAAGGGCCGTTCAACGATATACTGCCGCATGCCGACGCGATGAACATCGACCTGAAAGGATTCACTGACGGGCTATACGACAAATGCGGTGCACAGCTCGAAACCGTGAAGCGCAACCTCCGTGCGGCGGCGAAGCATTCTGGTTGCCATCTCGAAGTGACCACCCTGATCGTTCCAGGCGAGAATGACTCTGAAGCTACGATGGAAGCGGAAGCCGAATGGCTGGCCGAAACGGACCCTGACATCCCGCTGCACATAACACGCTTCTTCCCCAGATGGAAAACTACGGACAAAGAACCCACGCCGAGGGAAACCATCGAAGCCCTGGCCAGAGTAGCCCGACGCCATTTGACGCATGTCTACACAGGGAATATCCAGCCCGCATGACGCCGGCTTCAAATCGAGCAGACTCCGCTCCAGCCCGCATGACGCCGACTTAAAAAAGAGCCGGCCCCGCATCCTGCTTGCGGAGCCGACATAGCGGGGGCGCGGCTTACGCCAGCAACCTTCCCCTTATGAGGATGTTCTTGACGCTCAGCCCCAAAACAGCGACCAATACTATTTTGATAATCGCGGTGGGAATAAACGGCAGCACACAGGCGTAAAATGCCCCGCCAAGGCCGCTGGAGGTCACCGCGCTGAATACGATCATACCGACTATGTAATTGATAACGGCGCCTATTATCAGCCCCAGCGCCAACCACAGTTTTTTGCCTGTGTCCGCGCCGAGACCGGCGGCCAGCGCCAACAGCGGGAATGAAATAATAAATCCGCCGGTCGGTCCCGCTATGATGCCGAACCCTCCGGTGAATCCCGCGAATACGGGAATGCCTATAGCCCCGAACAATACGTATATAAGCGTGGCGATGGTTCCCCTTTTCGCGCCGATGATAACGCCGGCAAACGGTATGGCAAAGGTCTGCAAGGTCATCGGCACCCCATATGGCATCGGAATGCTAATCCACCCCAGCACACATATTATCGCCGTAAAAATTCCAATCAGGCACATGTCATACACGGACAGTTTTTTCGTTTGCTTGTTGTTGCTCATTGCGTCTCCTCCTAGCGGTTTCCGATAATATTGTAAGTTAAGTAATCAAGTTAATGCCATTTTACCCCGAAACCGCATTATTGTCAACCCGTTTATAATAATTGGTTGACAATACGTAGAACTGGCAGAACTGCTCCGCCTAGCAGCGGATGCTGATTTCCCCGTATGACAGGGTTCTGGTTTCTCCCCCGCCCGCCCTTACGATGAGCCGCCCCATATCGTCGATGTCTATCGCCACGGCTTCATATGCGCCGTCCGCCGACACCACCTGTATCCCGCTGCCGAGCATGAACAAAAGGCTTCTGTATTTTTCGAGCATCAGCCCCTTGTCGTAACCGTCCATATCCAGCATCCTGTTCATGATTTCGGCGGCGAGCCTGTTCCGCGTCACCGTATTTTCGCCGGCGGGGAACAGCGCACCGGCCGTCCGCCGAAGCTCCGCGGGGAACGCGCTGTCGGGCGTGCTGAAATTGATGCCTATCCCGACGACCACCCACCCGATATTGCCGCTCTCAAAATCCGAGACCGCTTCGGTCAGAATCCCGCATATCTTTTTGCCGTCGCAGTAGATGTCGTTGACCCATTTTATCACAGGCTCTTTTGCGGACACCGCTCTGATGGCTTCGCAGACTGCCACGCCCGCGAATGCCGTTATAAGCGTGGGCGACTCAAACCTGCCCTGTTCGGGGCGCAGCACGAAGCTCATATAGATGCCGCTTCCCTGCGGCGAATAAAACTCCCTGTCATACCGCCCGCGCCCTTCCGTCTGGCAGTCGGACACGACCACCGTCCCGTGCTTCGCGCCCGTCAGAGCTATTTCCTTTGCCGTTCTGTTCGTCGATTTTACCGAAGGATAGAAAATAATATTGCCGGCCACCGCCTGCGCCGCCAAAAACGGCACCATCCCCTGCACGGACAGAATGTCGTTATCCTCGCGGAGACGATAGCCCTTATTCGTAACGGCCTCGATTTTATAACCGCTCTTTTTCAGCTCGTTTATCGCCTTCCAGACCGCGCTGCGGGAAATATCAAGCTCATGCGCTATATACTCGCCCGAAACGCTCCGCCCCCTGCTGTTTTCGAGCAATGTCAATATGCTGTCTTTCGAACTCATAGCGCATCACCTCCTTACCATAGGCCGCAGACCCGCAAACCTGTCGCCTTCCCGCAAACCGCGCACGGCATTTGCCGCGCCGCCGCTACCTTGAATCTTCTACGCTTAGTATGTGCTGTAAGCCTTGCCGTTTATGTGTGAAATAATATATCAGTATCGCTTTCTCCGCTTCATCAACTCGGAAGAATAAATAATGGTTTTTTACGGGGAACCAGTTCATATCAATATCCTCAAACAAGCCGCTTGGATGATTTTTCAGAGGAACACCTTTCCACACACCGTTTTTCAGTTTGTCTATTTTATTATCGATTTCGTTCAAGAGCGCTTCGGCAGCCGTCGGATTCTGCAAGGTTTCAACAATATACGCAACTGCACTATTGATATCGCGCCGAGCCGACGACAATATGGATACCCTGTAATGAGACATCTTATTTACCGCCCTATCGCGTTCTTCCTGCCGCTATCTGCGTCCGCATATCTCTTATTGCTGTGTCATAATCCACCCAGTTTTCCATATTCTCCCCTTCTTTCACGCGCTCAGTCAGAATATCGAGCAATGAACTTGCCGCAAGCTGGCGCCCAATATCGTCGGCAGGCGAATCAGTTATTTCAAATGGTATGCTTCGCGAACGCAAAACCGCACGCACGAACATATTGACGGCTACTGAGGCATTGAGCCCTACTTCCGCACAAAATTCGTCAAAGGATTTCTTCACACCTTCGTCTATTCTAACATTCATAGTCGCTTGTGCCATAATACGCACCTCCTGCATACATTATATGCAATTATTTGGACAATGTAAATACAATAATGGCGAAATCCATTACAGCGACGAGTGCGCCGCCGGCTATTACCGCGTCCATCCCTACCTGTCGCCCTTCCAGAACGTGGGCGTGAACATCATTACTATCGCGAAAATCTCCAGCCTTCCTATCAGCATCAGCAGCGTCAAAAGCAGCCTGCCCGCGTGGGAGAACACGTCGAAATCGCTGCCGAAACCCGTTCCGCCGAAGCCCAGACCCGTGTTCGAGAGCGCGGCAATCACCGAGCCCGCCGTCGTTTCGAGGTCGTGCCCTTCAATGGACAGCAGCACCGTGCCGAAAACGAATATGAGCATATATACGATAACGAACACCGAGATGTTCGCCACCTTCTCCTCGGGTATGGTATTGCCGCCGACCTTGATGGCGACCACCGCGTTCGGATGCAGCCGCTTGTAGATATTGCGCCGGATGAGCTTGGCGATAACCGCAAGTCGCGATATCTTGATGCCGCCCGAAGTCGAAGCGGAACAGCCGCCGACGAACGCCACGAAGAACAGAAATATCTTGCAGAATGAGGGCCAGCCGTTATAGTCAGTCACGGAATATCCCGCCGTCGAAGCGAACGAGAACGCCTGCAAAAAGCTCCTGCGGATTGTTTCCGTGAAGCCGCCGTATATGCCGCTCACGCAAAGAGACGCGGTGATGACCACGAACACCAGGGCTATCATGAACAGGTAAATCCTTATCTCTGGGTCTCGGAAAAATTCCCTGATCCTCCTGCGCGCCAGCAGCTGCAGCGTGCTAAAATTCATCGCGCCGACGATGCAGAACACGGCAATTATTATTTCAACGCTGACGCTCCTGAAATGCCCGATGCCCTCCGGATAGTTGGAAATGCCGCAGTTCGATATGCTGCTGAACGTGTTCACTATCGCGTCGAAGGGCGACAGCCCGCCCAGAAGCAGGAGCATAAATTCGACAGCCGAAAGCCCGACATATATGAGGTATACCATTTTCGCGTTTTCGGAAATACGCAGGCGGTATTTCTCGATGCTCGATCCCGCAGTCTCCGCGTTCGCTAGGTTTGCCGTGCCTATCCCGAGCGCCGGCAGCACGGAGATGGCAAAGAGCAGTATGCCCAGGCCGCCCATCCAGTTCAGCAGCGCACGCCAGAACAGCATGCTCGCGGGCAGCGCTGCAAGGTCGGGTATGACGTTCGCGCCCGTCGTCGTGATATTCGACACGGACTCGAAGAAAGCGTCTATGAAATTCGGCAGATGGCCGCCGATAAAATACGGCAGCGCACCGAGCGCAGACATGAATATCCAGCACCACGCGACAATGAAAAAACCCTCGCGCATTTTTATCTGGTGTGTCGTCAGCCGTGCCGGTAAGAACAGCCCCAGCCCCGCGGCGGCAAGCGCCAGCACGAGCAGCCCGAAAATCCTCTCCTCCGCCTGTTCGCCGCAGGCAATGGCAATAACAGCGCAAGGCACCATCGCCCCGCCCACGACAAGGCACATGACTCCGGAGAGCTTCCTTATGAGGCGAAAGTCAAGATTCATATGCTATCCCAACAGCCCCCTCTTGGTTTTCAACAGCTTTTCAAGGTCAAAGGCTTCCGTGAGCTGCGACACTATCACGATGCGGTCGCCGCCCTCGATGGCGGTATCGCCGTCCGGCATTATCACCTCGCGGCGGCGCTGTATGGCGGCAATCATCATGCCGTCCGGTATTCTCATGCTCGCGATGGTGCGGCCGGTCAGAGCCATATCGTCCTCAACCGCTACCTGAATCAGTTCGGCCTGACCCTGTATCATCTGCGAGGACAGCACCTTCGTTCCCTGGAGCAGGCGGCTCACGTGGCTCGCCGTGATGTCAACAGGGTTCAGCGCCATGTCAACGCCCATGCTCTCAATCAGGCTACCGAAACTGTCGCGGCTGATTTTCGCGATAACATCCTCGATCCCCGCCTTCTTCGCCATGAGCGCGAGCAGCAGATTTTCCTCGTCGAACCCCGTCGTGCTCACGAAGGCGTCCATGTCCTCGAAATTTTCGTCATGGAGCAGGTTCGGGTCGGTCGCGTCTCCGTGCAGCACGAGAACGTTGCCGAGATGCGTCGAAAGGTATTGGCAGCGCTTCATGCTGATGTCAATGATTTTGACCGACGCGCCAAATTCTTCCAGCATCTTCGCAAGGTAGAACCCCGCTTTCCCGCCGCCCGCGATCATCACCTTCTGGATGTCCGTATATCTGCCGCTCTCGAAAACCTTCTTTGAGATCCCCTCTATAATGTCACGCTTGCCGACCACGTAAACCCAATCGTCAGCGTCTATCAGGCTGCTGTCGTCCTTCCTCGGGATGATGACCTTGCCGTTTCTCGAAACCGCCGCGATGACCACCTCGCCCAGATGCTTCGCCGCTTCGCCGCAGGTCTTTCCCACGAGCGATGGTATCTTGCCCACCTCAAATTCGAGCATGGACACCATACCCGCGTACAGCACGCCGTTGCTGAGCGTGTATTTTTCGACCAGGTATTTGTTGATTTCCTCGGCCACGGCCAGGTCGGGGTTCAGCACGTGGTCGATGTTGAAATTCTCTTGCAGAAATTCGCGCTGCGCGAGGTGCTCGGGGTCGCGGATTCTGGCTATGACCTTGCCCACGCCGAGCCGCTTCGCGATGGACGAGATGACGATGTTCTTTTCGTCGCGGTCCGTCACGGCGATGAGGTAGTCGTAGCCGCCGATGCCGATATCGTTCAGCAGCACGACCTCTTTACCGTTGCCGGTCACCCCCATCACGTCCAGCGGCGCGATGAAGCGTTCGATGACCTCGCTGTCCTTGTCGATAATTGTGACGGAGTGGTCTCCGCCGATAAGCATGTCGGCAATGCTAAGCCCCAGTTTACCCGCGCCGACTATCGCAATTTTCATTTCGCTTGCGTACCTCTTTCATTATATAGCCCCGAGCATCCGGCTCTCCGCCAGAGGGAGCGTCCGACCGCCGGAACAATAGCGCACCCACGCGCGCCACTTATTTTCGCCATTATTCATCGACTACCATTGTAGCACTATTCCAGGCGAAAACAAAGGTTTGGGAGTAATTTGCGAATAATATCGGCATAATAACCCGCTGCCGCTATCGAGCACAGTTGCTTCAATCAGCGCTTCCTAGAACTGAAAATAGATGAACGGGTTATCGCCCAGATAGGCCAGCCCGCATATCAGCCCGACGATTAACAACAATACAAACAAGCCCCTGACCGTATTCAAGCTGAAAATGGGATAATAGCCTGTTATTTCCCGCCCATCGGCTCTCACGAGCGCGGCAAGCGTCCCTGTCGCCACTACGCACGCCGCGACGAACGACCACATAAACATATGGCTCACGCCGCCCTGCCACGTGAAGATTCCGGATATTATCGTAAACGCCGTCCCGAAATCGCTCGCGCGGAAGAATATCCAAGCGAAGCAGACGAATATATACGTTGCAATAACAGAAATAAAACCGGCAAGAGCATTGCCCTTCGGAATCGAATCAGGCGATCCCTGAACACGTCCCGCAAAAAATTTGTGTATGCAAAGCCCCAGCCCATGCAGCACGCCCCATATCACAAAAGTCCAATTCGCGCCATGCCACAGCCCGCCCAAGGCCATCGTGAGCATGAGATTTATATATGTCCGCATTTTCCCTTTTCTGTTACCGCCTAGCGGAATATATAGATATTGCCCAAGCCACGAAGAAAGGCTGATGTGCCAGCGCTTCCAAAATTCGGTCAGATTCCTCGATATATACGGCAGGTTGAAATTCGCCTGAAAATCATACCCAAGTATTTTCGCGCTGCCTATCGCCATATCGGAATATCCCGAAAAGTCGAAGTAGATTTGGAATGAATAAGAGACAACGGCGAGAATCAGAGTCGGCGCATCAAACGCGTCGGGGGAGCGGAACACTTCATCAACAAATACCGAAAGCCTGTCGGCAAGCACCACTTTCTTGAACAGACCGAAAACAAAAATCTGTATGCCCTTTTCAACATTGCATAGGCGGATTTTCCTGTCCTCATCAAGCTGAGGCAGGAAGTCGCGGGCTTTTACAATAGGCCCCGCCACGAGCTGCGGGAAAAACGCGATATAGAGCGCGAGCTTCAGAAAATCCACCGTTTCCTGCCTGCCCTTGAAAACGTCGATGGTGTAGCTCATGGACTGGAATGTGAAAAAAGAAATGCCGACGGGAAGAATTATCTCTATCATACCGCTTCGCGCAAGCCCGAAAGCCGCGCAGAAAGAGCCTACGAAGAAATCAAAATATTTGAATACCCCCAGTATTGCAAGCGGGAAAACTATACCCGCGACCCTGAAAAATTTTTGTTCCCTGCGCTTTGTCGACACGTGCGCGATAACTGCCATTGCAAGCATCAAAAAGCAGAAACGCCAGTCCCAATATCCGTAGAAAAAATAGCTGGCCGCGAGCAGGAACGCCTGCTTTATTTCCTTGCGGGTACCGAACTTCTGCATGGACAGAACCACCGCTACAACGACGATAAAAAACAGCAAAAACTGAACACTTGAAAAAATCATTGTGCTCCGCCCTCTATCGCGATGATGGTTTCGGCCAATTCCTCGGCGGCCATTCTGTGCCCATATTCGTTCAGGTGCCCAGTCCCGATTTCCGTATTAAAAAACCCGTGCGGCAGGACGTGGTTCCTGCGGTACGCTTCCACAAAGGTTTCCGTCAGGTCAACGAACGCAATACCCGCATTGGCGCAGGCCGCCGAAAAATCGCTGACGGCTTTCACGTCGCCGGCAACGGCTACACCACCGCCACCGTCAATCAACAGCTGCGGGTGATAGAATATAATAATTTTCGCGCCGCTCCCCGCTGCGGCATTGCTGACGCTGTCCATATATTTTTGCAGCAATTCCGCGGAGGGCAAAATACCGCCGGCGCCACCTGCCTGCTCATTATTATTGTTTTCATGAAGATTCTGCCATTGCGTATACAGCAGACGAAAATACGGTACTCTTGTCAATTGCTCCAAAGCGCCCCTGTTTTCCCTGACCGGCTCCCTGTCGCCGTTAATATAATCCTCAAACGCCTGCGCCGGAAAATCCACGCTGCCCGTTTCGATAACAACATAGCGTGGCTTTTTCGCCCGTAATGCCGCCGGAAGGTTTTTTGACGCCGCGAAAAAATCGTGGCCCGAAATGCCGATGCTATACGCGTTAAGCCCGTATTCCCGCAATAGCCCGTCCAGAACATACGCGGTGCTTTTGTCCTGTGGCACGTTGAACGCTTCCATATGCGACGAACCCATTACCAGCACATCAGGGTCATCGACTTCAGCCAAAACCTCCGCGTTGTTGTAACCGTTTTTATCGATAAACCCGTACCCGAAACCTTCCGTCAGCCTTGAGCTGAACGCCCCCTGCGACCAGGCGTAGTCCGTAATCCCGTCAGGCGCGGGAATGCGGAACGGAACATTGTAGTATAAGGCGCAGAACAGATTCAAAACAAGAAGCGCCGCGACACCGGCGACGAGCGCTTTGCATAGCCATTTTATCGTGCCTGCCTTTGACAATAGTACAAAATCTCCTTTCGAAACCCATCGGTTTTACAATCCGAAACACATTATACTTGATTTTCCTTGTTATGTTAAGCCGTATTCGTCGTTCGTATTTGCTGTTCGCATTTGCCGTTCGCATTCGTCGTTCGTATTTTCAACACCGCCAACGCGAATATCCCGCTGTATGAATATCTTATGATATAATACCACCATGATAAAGATTGAGAGAATAATCGGCGGCGATCTGGAGGCTAACTGCTGGGTGATACATCACGGCAGCGGCACCGGCGCGTATGTCATCGACCCCGGCTATAACTATAAGCGGTATCTGGCGGTGCTGCGCGAGAACGGGCTTGACGCCATGGGCGTGCTGCTGACGCATTTTCACAGCGACCATTCGGGCGCAGCGGACGTGCTGTCGAAAGAGCTTGATATCCCCGTCTATATGCATCGCGGCGATCTGCCCTATTACAAGGGGCGCGTGGACACAGTGCTCGACGGCGGCGAAGTCCTGGATTTGGACGGCGAGCCGGTTCATGTCCTGCACACGTCGGGACATTCGGCGGGCGGCACCTGCTTCTATCTGCCCGAAAGCAAGACGAGCTTCACGGGCGATACCATATTCAACGTGGATCTCGGGTACACGCATTTCGAGGGCGGTAGCGCCGAGGACATGAAGTCCAGCCTGAAAAACGTGGTGGACAAATGGGCGAACGACGTCACCATCTACCCGGGGCACGGAGACCCCGCCACCATGAAATACGTCCGCGAGGTCAATCAGGAGTTTCTGGACGCGGTCACTCCGCGATAACAAAGTCGATTTCGCGCGCCGCTATGTCCACCCTTTTCACCGTTACCACAAGGCGGTCGCCCAGGCGTATCTCGCGCCCTGACAGCCTGCCGCGCAGCAGATATTCTTCCTCTGAATACTCGTAGTAATCGTCGTCCAGCTCCCTCACGCGCACGAGCCCCTCGATGGTGTTCTCCAGCTCCGCGAAAACGCCGAACGGCATCACGCCGCTGACTACGGCGGGGAAGCTCTCGCCGACGTGGTTCGCCATGTACTCGACCATCTTCATGCGGTCGGCTTCGCGCTCCGCTTCCACGGCGTTCTGTTCTGCGATGGACGATTTGTACGCGGCTTTCGCCGCCCTGCCCCGCAGATCCTGCACGCGACGCGCGGTCAGCCCGCCGCCGATATTCTCCTTGATGACCCTGTGGATGAACAGGTCGGGATATCTCCTGATAGGCGACGTGAAATGACAGTAATGGCGCAGAGCCAGCCCGAAATGCCC
>JAIRPQ010000132.1 GCA_031256875.1 Eubacteriales Family XIII. Incertae Sedis bacterium
ATATGATATAAGCCCTGCTTGTATCCGGCGTTTTTTTCTTCTATGTGATTTTCAAGCAATCCTTTCATGTCCCTTGCCTCCGATTCGGTGCGGGCGGCTTACAGCCGGACTGGTATCTACTATTCGATTATAGCATAGATGCGTGGCCGTATATGATCAGGATTACATCCGGCTGGGCGGAGGGGGGAAACGTTGCAGTGCTGCGGCTGGCGTTGCGGTGCGCGGCAGCGAGCGGGCGCGTTATCTCGACGGGGACGACTGGCGTTACTGATGCGGTATTGCGGCGAGCGGCGCGCGGTGGGCACTACTACGTGGGTGCGGCATGCGCTACTGCGGGGGGCGCATCATGAAATGGCTCATGTAGAACAGCTGGGCGAAGCGCAGCACCACGCAGACGGTTATCGCCAGCGCCGCGATGTTGATAATTTTTATGGTTCTGGCTTTCAGCATTCTTGACGCGAGCGAATAGGCGCCGATGCCCGCCAAGCCGCCGAGCGTGTTACTGAGTATGTCGGTGATGTCGCTGACCCCAAGCACGAAAATGAACTGGAGGATTTCAAATAACAAGGATAGGCCGGCCGCCAAGAGCGCCCTTTTCGCGAACGTCCATCCGCGTCGCAGCATGCTGACGTAGACACCAAACGGTACGAAGATGAATATGTTCTCGACGATTTCGCGCAGGACGATGCCGCCGCTTTCATCGTAAGAGCCTTGAAACGGAATGAGGTTGACCACCCGCACCCGATCCGAAAAGTCGTTAAAGAAAGGCAGCTTGAAAAGTATCACGCCCGCCAGTAGCAGGAGGTATATGATACACAATGCGATGGTAAAGATGTATTGTTTATTGTTTTTCATGTGCCTCCCTCACTCGCCGCGCTTTCGCTCCAGCTCTTTGCGTATGTTTTCAAATTCCTTTTTTCCTATCGGGTAGAATCGCATGGTTATCGCTGTTGCCAGTGATAGCGCGGCCGGCAGCACTACGGCGCATATGCCGACGCCCACGAGGGCGGTGTCCGGCTGCGTTTGCAGTTCGCCGCTGAATCCGGAAATTTTCAGTATGACACCCAGCAGCTGCAGCGCGATGGCGGACGAAATCGCTTCCGAAAATGAGAGGATGGACACGACCGAGCCCTCGCGCCGCACGCCGTTTTCCAGCTCGTCCAGCTCGCAGATGTCGTAGATGATGGCGGGCATGAGCTGCCAGTAAGAAGTGCTGAACAGGCTGAACGTCAGAACCATCGCGCACGCGCCCGCGAACGTGGAAATCCCAAAGGCATACTGCGCGAGGAGAAGTGCCGAGGATATAACGCTTCCGATTATCAAAGCCCTGCGCCTGTCAAGCCGCTGCGAAAGCTTCAGTACGAACGGCGCGAACACGATGCCGCCCGAGATATATATGAGCATAATAATAGAAGAAATGCTCTCCGACAGCCCGAGGTTGTATGTGAAGAAATACATGCGCGCCGACGAGCACATCGTGAACGAGACGAGCGCCAAAATCGCCGCCACCACAAGTATACGCATGGGCTTCAGTCCGAGTATCTCGCGGTAGCCGAGCAGCATGGGTTTGAATCCCGCTTTTTCCGCATTGCCTTCCGCATTGCCGGCAGGTACTGCTGCGGCCGCGCGCTCGCGCCCTCTCGTCGCGCGCACGGTTATCATCAGGCTGATGAATACCACTAGGCCGACGGTCACGCCCGCCGCGGTCCATCCGATGCGACCCGCGCTTCCAAGGCTGACGCAGACGCCGACTATGAACGGCGGCGAGGCCATACCGAAGAACATGCCTATCTGGTTGCCGACGTACGCGAACGAGCGGATAGACGAACGCTCGTCGTAGTCGTCCGTTATCTCCGCGCCGAGCGTGGCGTACGGAACGAAATACGTGGCGAAAGCGACCCAGAACCCCATCGCGAGCGCGGCGTAATACAGTATGCTGAGACCACCGCCGCCGCCGACCTTCGTAAAGAGCAACGCGGAAGCGACGGCGAGCGGGAAAGCCGCTCTGAAAATAAACGGGCGACGCCTACCATGCGGTGACTTGCTGTTGTCGGAAATATAGCCGATGATGGGTCCCCACGCCGCGTCGAGTATCGCGCCCGCCGCCGCGATAGCGCCCGCCACCGCAGCATCCACCCCCGCGACTGTCGTGAGAAAGAATACCAGATACGTGTTAATGAAGGTGTACGACGCCGAATCCCCGATGGACGCGACCGCATATCCAGCCTTCGTCTTTATGCCCAATTTTCCTGTGCTGCCTTTTTGTTGTTCCATTACTGTCCATTCCAATCCGTTGACCTGAGAAAACGATGGTTCTTCTCCGAGCTGCGATAGCCATCCATTATTCTATCATGGTTCGGAAGGATTCGGAACGCCGCCCCGCCGCTTTCGCGCCCTTGCAAAATATGCTATACTCAACACATGGAAAAAATTACGGATAATTCATATAGCGCGGGCACCCCGCAGAGGATACTGCTCACCGGCGGCGCGGGATTCATCGGAAGCCATACGGCCGTGACGCTCTTAGAGCGCGGATACGACGTGGTGCTTCTCGACAATTTCTCGAACAGCAGCCGCGATGTGCCAGGACGCATCGAACGCATCACGGGCAAGCCATGTCCCTGCGAGGAAGCCGACCTGCTCGATGTGGTCGCGACCTCCGCCGTGTTTGAAAAATACGCCGAAGCCGGCGGATTTTCGGCGGTCATCCATTTCGCGGGCTTCAAGGCTGTCGGCGAATCCGTCGAAAAGCCTGTCGAATATTACGGCAACAACCTCACGGGTACGATTCATCTCATCGAAGCCATGCGCACCCACGATGTCAAGCGACTCATATTCAGCTCGTCCGCCACCGTCTATCGTCAGGACAACCCCGTGCCGTACAGCGAGGACTTCCCGCTCGGCGCGACAAATCCCTACGGCTGGACGAAAGTCATGATCGAGCGCATACTGACGGACACAGCGGCGGCAGACCCAGAATGGTCGGTCGCCCTGCTCAGATATTTCAATCCCATCGGTGCGCACGAGAGCGGGCTGATAGGCGAAAGCCCGCAGGGTATTCCGAATAATTTGCTCCCATATGTGGCGAAGGTCGCAGTCGGCGAGCTGCCCGAGGTACGCATCTTCGGGGATGATTATGACACGCCCGACGGCACGGGCGTCCGCGACTATATCCATGTCATGGACTTGGCCGAGGGGCATCTGCTGGCGATGGAATACTGTGGCGAAGGCATGACCGGAGCATTCGCGTGGAATCTCGGCACTGGTGTCGGCACGAGCGTCATGGAAATCATCGCCGCATACGGCAGAGCCTGCGGCAAGGAACTGCCGTACAGCGTCCAGCCCCGCAGGGCGGGCGACCTCGCGAGCGTATACGCAAGCACGGAGCTGGCCGAACGCGAGCTGGGTTTCAAGGCAAAGCGCGGCATAGACGAGATGTGCCGCGACTCGTGGCGCTGGGCACAGGCAAAAGTATAATCTATCTGGGCATGGGCACGGCGTTGCCCGCAAACCAAAAATCACCCGACGATTCTCCGTCGGGTATTTTTTTATGGAATGTATTGACAGTTATACATTTTATGGTATAATAGGCGTATACAGTCGTTATTGCGCTTATTAACCCTTGCGGAGAAAAGAGAGAACATGGCCGAGATACATGGATTGCACGAGGCGGACAGGGACAATACAGGCGGCAAGGAATTGCTGCGGCTCACGAATGACTACGTGTTCAAGCGCACATTCGCGGAGGAAAATATAGACGCGCTCGCGAAGTTCATCGCCAGCGTTACGGGCATCGACGTTAAGGAGCTGGAAGCGATAAGCGCCGGCGACCCGAACCTCCACGCCTACAGAGAAGGCGGCAAGCAGGGGGAGCTTGACGTGCGAGTCCATACGAAACGGGGAGACATCGTTAACGTCGAGATACAGGTCAAGAACGCACGCGCGTTTCTGCGGCGCATCATATACTACAACGGCAGGCTGTTCGCCTCGCAGCTCGACAGCGGAGAGGATTACGGGATGTTGCACCGGACGGTCACGATCGTCAT
>JAIRPQ010000145.1 GCA_031256875.1 Eubacteriales Family XIII. Incertae Sedis bacterium
GTCCTCGCGTTCCTCAAAAGGCATCTTGCGGAGTTGGCGTTCAAGCTTCTTTATATATGTATACGCCGAATATCGTCTCATTGCTTCCGCTCCTTCCCGTCGTTGGTTTTGTTGTTCGCACCCCTGCCGACGCCGCCCATATCCAAATCTTCAGTGCCATGCACGGCCGCACCTATATCCGTGCCAGCCTCCGTTTTTATGTTCGCGCCGTCCCCATCAATAAGCGAATCCACTCGCCGCTTGTACTCCTGCCAGCCGCTGCGGTAGATCTCCGCCTGCGCGAGCCCCTTTTTCGTAATCGAATAATACCTGCGGTTTCGCCCCTGCCAAGGCCGGTCGTAGGTCGAAAGAAATTCGCCCTTTTGCAGCCGCCGTAGCACAGGGTAGAGCGTGGACTCGGATATTTCCAGTGTGCCCATCAGCGTCTGTGTCAGCACATAGCCGTAAGCGTCCTCGTGCCTGAGCGTTGCGAGTACGCAAGCGTCCAGCAGAGCCGCACCCACCTGAAAAATCATTGGCAACACTCCTTTCATAACAGTTCAAACAATAAGCGTTCCGAGTGACACAGCAGGGCGCCCTGTAAATCCGCGCCGCCGGCCTACGCACCGCCGGCCGGCGAAGCCCATGCTGTATCATCACCAATACTATATGACATATAATATTATTTGTCAAGAAGTTTTTTGCCCCGCAAATGATGCGCGGGTAGGACGGCGTAAGGCAGTGGCACCGGCGTGGCCGAAGCTTCCCACATTTGCCCCCACATTGTCGCCCCCACACATTGCGCCCGCAGAGGTTTACAGGAGAGCCCCGTTGCGGTACACTACAGGGATGGAAATAATCACGTGCGGCGCGGATGAGGGAACTGGATAATATGGGCAGGATTATCGACAATATAATAGGCGGCAAGAAGGGCGCGGCGCGGCGCGCGGCGTATGGGCGACTTTCCGGCACGGTCGGCATCGCGGCGAACTCCGCGCTCGGCGCGGGCAAGCTGCTCATCGGGCTCGCCACAGGCAGCGTTGCGGTGATGGCAGACGCGGTCAACAATCTGATGGACGCGGCATCGTCCGTCGCGACGCTCATCGGCTTCAGGATGGCGTCGCGCGAGCGGGACAGGGAACACCCCTTCGGACACGCCCGCATTGAGTACATGACGGGCGTCATCATCGCTGCAATGGTCACGGCGGTCGGCGTCCAGCTCATCATCGGCTCGGCCGAAAAAATCCTGCATCCACAGCGCGTACAAATCAGCGCCGCGGCTGCCGCGTTTCTGCTCGCGCTCATCGCCGTGAAGATTTGGCTCTGGCGGTTCAACATAAAGCTGTCGCGGGATATTGGATCGGATGCCATCAAAGCCACCGCGATAGACTGCCGCAACGACGTGGCCGCGTCCGCCGCCGTGCTGCTCTCCGTGGCCATCGACAAAATCGTGGGCTTCCCCACCGACGGGTTTGTCGGCGCGGGCGTCGCGGTGTTCATCGTCATATCAGGGATGAAGCTCGTCCGCGAAACCGCCGCGCCCCTGCTCGGGCAGGCGCCGGACAAAGCGCTCGTGAAGGACGTGACGGATTTCACGCTCGGCCACAGCGGGGTCATCGGCGTGCATGACCTGGTCGTTCACGACTACGGGCCGAACAATATTTTCGCGAGCGTCCATGTCGAGGTGGATGCCGATGACGACATAATGAAATCGCACGAGATGATCGACATGATAGAGCGTGACGCGAAAAAAGCGCTGGACATCGAGCTGGTCTGCCACATGGATCCCGTCGACACGAGAGACCCGCTCGTGAGCGAACTGCGCGAAAGCCTCGCGCTGGCGCTGCGCGAGCTGCCGTACGTGACGGGCATACACGACCTGAGAATCATCTGCGGGCCCACGCGGACGAACGTGATTTTCGATGTCGTAACAACGGGCAAGCAGAGCGCGGAAGCGCGGAGCGAGATAGCGTCGGTGGCAAAAACCGTGCTGGCGGAAACGGGCGGCACGATGTATCCCGTTATCACCATCGACTCGGATTATACGTAAATCTCGCGAATTATACATATAAATTATTATTTTATAATGCCTTTAGCGCTTAAATTCGGCATGAAACATTAATTATTCTAATTATTTTATTAAAAATAATATTTTCTTGACCCGCGATGAATCCTCTGATATACTTAGCTTCGGCTACTACGGCGCAGGCTTTCCCGTGCGTGTGCCGTACGCTTTAAAAAATCCCCATATTTTCCGTAAATTTGATTTGTGGGGAGTGCGTGGTGTTAACTGAATAATTTTCAAACGGAGGACTAATCAAATGGAAAAAAACAATGTCGTGACCGTCCAAACTAAGGAATGGGCAAATCCAACACCGGCCGGATTGGTGGCTTTCGCCGTGGCGTGCTTCTGCTTTTTCGCGCTGCTCAGCGGGCGGGTGGGCGTTCCCGCGCTGCCGCTGATGGGCTGCTGGCTGCTCGGCGGGTTCATCATCCAGCTCGTCGTAGCGATAGTGGATTTGAAGGGCGGCAACATTGCGGGCGGCAACGTGTTTTGCTTCTTTTCCGGCTTCTTCATGCTGACCGGCGGGCTTGAGATGATGCTGAAGTACAGGGGCGTGACGGCGGACGCTCCGCTCGACGCGACCATCGACGGGTTCGCGTGGCTGGTGCTGTCCATCATACTTATCCTGTGGACGCCGGCCTTCTTCAAAAAATTCGGACTGCTGACGATAGTGATACTGCTCACGGATGCCGCGCTGCCGCTGATAGCGTTCAGCGATTTGGGCGTCCTGCCAAAGACCGTCTCGCCCATAGCGGCATGGATCCTGCTGGGCGCGGGAAGCGTGGCCATCTACCTGGCTTCGGCGCTGGTAGTGAACGGGACGTTCGGCAAAAAGATCTATCCCATGTGAGGGCGCGCGGCGCTTCGCAATAACAATTCCGAACCTGCAACCATGCCCGAAAAAACGGGCTGCGCCCAGGCCCGAAAATGCTTGTTATTCATTTTGCCCGAGGGTATAATGAAGGCAGAAAAGGAGGGCCTGCGAAATGACACATACAAGCTATTATGACAGCCCGCTTGGTGGCATTCTGCTTGCGAGCGATGGCGAAAGCCTGACGGGGCTTTGGTTCGCGGGGCAGAAGTATTATGGAGACACGCTGGGCGGGGAAGCGGCGGACAGCCCAGACCTGCCCTTGTGGGGCGCAGTGGGCGAATGGCTCGGCGCGTATTTCGCGGGGAGGAAGCCCGGCATCGGCGATTTGCCGCTGGCCCCGAACGGCAGCGCGTTCCGCTGGTCCGTGTGGGAAGAATTGCTGGCGATACCCTATGGCGAGGTCGCGACCTACGGGGATATCGCAGAGCGCATCGGCTGCAAGTCCGCGCAGGCGGTGGGCGGCGCGGTCGGGCATAACCCCATTTCCATCATCATTCCGTGCCATCGCGTGGTCGGCCAGAACGGAAGTCTGACTGGCTACGCGGGCGGGCTGGACCGAAAGCGGAAGCTGCTCGAACTTGAAGGCGCGGATATGTCCAGGCTGTTCGCGCCTGGGAAAGGAACCGCGTTGTAGGAGGACGTTTCTTTTTCGCTGGAAACCACTAGGTGGGATTAAGAATATAATTTATGTGGGCAGCCAAATGCGTTACAAATTACCACGCGCCCGCGCCCTGTTACCGCAATACCCCCAAGCCGTAGCACAGAGCGCCCAGCAGAGCCAGATGCGCTGGATAAAATATGTAGAACAGCCATTTGTTTGACAGCCATGCGGGTGTCCGCGCCCCTGATTTTTCGCCGTTATATAGGCGGAGCAGGGGCAAAACCAGGAATGTG
>JAIRPQ010000108.1 GCA_031256875.1 Eubacteriales Family XIII. Incertae Sedis bacterium
CGGCAACATGCGCCGTAACGCTGCTGGAGATGAAAGGCTTTGTGCATTTCGACGGCGGGCGCATCATGCTGGCGAACTGAACGCGGCTTTTCAGCCGGCAAACCTGGATGATCAATGCTTCCGGCATTTTCTTGTATGCCGTGAAATGATATAATCAGTACATAAGCGAACGCTGCTTCGCAGCACGTTGTTCGCAAAACAAAGTTGAAAGGACGGAGAAAATAAAATGAAAGGCATAATACTGGCGGGCGGCAAGGGCACTCGGCTCTACCCGATGACGAAGGCGATATCAAAGCAGCTGCTTCCGATTTATGACAAGCCGCTGATATACTACCCTCTGTCGGTGCTCATGCTCGCGGGGATACGCGAGATACTCATCATCTCGACACCCCAGGACATAGACGATTACCGGCAGCTGCTGGGCGACGGCGAGAAGATGGGTGTGCGCTTCGAGTACGCCGTGCAGGATCAGCCGCGTGGACTCGCGGACGCTTTTATCGTGGGCGAGAGCTTCATCGGCTCAGACCCCGTTTGCCTCATACTCGGCGACAATGTTTTCTACGGCCAGGCGCTGACGGACGTGTTGTCGGGCGCGGCGTCGATCGTCACGGACAGGAATGACGCGGTCGTGTTCGGATATCCCGTCAAGGACGCGCGCGCATATGGCGTCGTGGAGTTCGACGCGGACATGAATGTCGTTTCCATCGAGGAGAAGCCCGAGCGCCCGAAGTCGAAATTCGCGGTCCCCGGCCTGTACTTCTACGACAACGACGTGGTCGGCATCGCAAAGGAAGTCAAACCGTCCGAGCGCGGCGAGATAGAAATCACGTCAGTGAACAACGCATATCTCGAAGCGGGCCGCCTGAAGGTGCAGTTGCTCGGGCGCGGCATGGCGTGGCTAGATACAGGCTCGCCGGACGGCCTGCTGAAAGCGGCTGAGTTCGTCGAAGCCATACAGTCGCGGCAGGGATTCTACGTGTCGTGCATCGAAGAGATAGCGTGGCGGCGCGGGTTCATCGATGACGGCATGCTCGAAGCCCTCGGCACCGAGTTGAAAATGACGGACTACGGACAGTACCTGTTGTCATTACTCGAATAATAACAAAGCTGTCGCGAGCATTTGGCGTGGCAGCAATTTGACGGAACAGTAATTTGATTGGGACAGTAACTATAATACAGTAACAATAATGGAGGAGAACCGCAACGAATGAAGATACTAGTAACGGGATGCGCGGGGTTCATCGGCGCGAACCATATCTATTACCTGCTGGACAACTGCAAGGACGACGAGGTGGTCGGGTTCGACGCGCTCACCTACGCGGGAAATCTGGAAACGCTGGAGACGGCGATAAAAAGCCCCCGCTTCAGGTTCGTCAAGGGCGATATCACCGACCGCGAAACCGTGGAAAAATTATTCGAAAAGGAACGCTTCGATGTCGTCATCAATTTCGCGGCGGAGTCGCACGTCGACCGGTCGATAGAAGATCCGTCGGTATTCCTACGCACGAACATCCTCGGTACGCAGACGCTGATGGACGCGGCGCGCAAATATGAAGTGCCGCGCTTTCACCAGGTGTCCACGGACGAGGTATACGGGGATCTGCCGCTGGATCGCCCCGACCTGATGTTTACGGAGACCACGCCCATACATACGTCCAGCCCATACTCCGCGTCAAAAGCATCGGCCGACCTTCTCGTGCAGGCTTATTGCAGGACGTACGGATTCCCCGCGACGATATCGCGCTGCTCGAACAACTACGGCCCGTACCAATTCCCCGAAAAGCTCATCCCGCTCATGATAGCGAACGCGCTGGCGGACAAGCCGCTCCCCGTCTACGGCGAAGGGCTGAACGTGCGCGACTGGCTCTACGTCGAGGATCACTGCATCGCGGTGGACAAGGTGATGCGGCATGGCAAGATTGGTGAAGTCTACAATATCGGCGGGCACAACGAGATGAGGAACATCGACATAGTGAAGCTCATCCTCGAAAAGCTCGGCAAGCCGGAGTCGCTGATAACCTTCGTGACGGACAGGAAGGGGCACGACATGCGGTACGCCATCGACCCGACCAAAATTTCGGAGGAGCTGGGATGGCTGCCGTCCACCGCGTTCGCCGACGGCATAGTGAAAACGATTGACTGGTATCTGGCGAACAAACCCTGGTGGGAGCGCATCATATCAGGCGAATACGCCAAATATTATGAGCAGATGTATGGTAGCAGGTAGTGATTTCTACACACGCCGGAATGGTGCCAGACAATACGCTATGACCTTATATCAGAAGATACACGGTAGAATAAATACATGAACAACAATATCAACATAGACATTTTCGGCTCTTGCGTTACTCGTGACAGTTTCGATTTCGGTGGCGGGAAGCCTATTTCTCAGATGCCCGCCGAAAACCTCAAGGGGGGGGGCATGATTAACTTTTCTGTAAATAAATACAATGCAAGGTGCTCGCTGGTATCTCTGTATTCCGCAAAGACACCGCTGAAATCAGAATCAATTCCAAAACCAGAAGCATGGGGTGCCAGAAATACCCTTCAGGATTTTAACAAGACTTTTTTTCGTGAGATAGAAGGAATGGAAAGCCCATATATTATTGTGGATTTTATTGATGAGGTTCGTCTCAATGTGGCGCAACTTCCACGCAGGTGGAACTGGATAAGGCCGCATTATGTCACGGTGTCAGATGTGCCGCCGGAAGAAGGCGGGTATGTTGTTGAAGGAAGGGAGTTATCTTTCGAGGAAAAGAAAGAATTATTCCCGCAGTCCGCACGAAAGTTTGCAAAGGATCTTATCTGTCATTACCCTGCTGCGAACATTGTTATTCACAAAGCGTATTACTCATATTCATCGGACGATGGAAGCCAATTCGACGCAAGCACCATCAAGCGATTTAATGACCAGCTAACGTACTATTATGAAAAACTGCACAGCGAATTACCGGATTCACCATGCATAAATATTGAGAAGCCCGTTGCTGCCATAGGGCACCGGTGGGGGCAAGCGCCATTCCACTATACTCAGGATTATTATGATGACTTTATTATTCAATTAAGGGGTATTGTTGGTGGTAAAAATGAATGCGATGGATGAATCGCAACAATTGATAAGCGGCAGATGGCTGTAGAGAGGTGAAAATTGAACGGTCGAGTTGAGTTATCAGTAATAATGCCTGTATACAACGCGGAAGCATATTTGAGGGAAGCGGTGGATAGTATTCTGGCGCAGACATTTTCTGATTTTGAATTGTTGTGCATTGACGATGGGTCATCTGACCACTCGCAAGAGATATTAAGAGAATATGCCGGCAAACATTCCAATATCACTGTACTCTCACAGAGCAACAAGGGGGCAGGCGCGGCAAGAAACAAAGGCGCATCTGTGGCCTCCGGTGACTACTATATATTTCTGGACGCGGACGATTTTTTCGACAAAGAATTCTTCGGCAAAATGATTACTGCCATCAAAGCGAATAATGCTGATTTGTGCGTGTGTATGGCTAGGCACTATAACATGATGCAGCAGGAATATGGTGAGGTTTTCGGTGTCGATGCGGGCAACCTCCCACAAGATGAACCTTTTTCAGCAACCAATATACCGGACCGCATCTTCAATGCATTTGTCGCGGCACCATGGAACAAGATGGTGAGCGCACAGTTCTATAAGGATAAGAAACTGTGCTTCCAAGAGATAATGCGGGCAAACGATATGTATTATTCGTATACGGCTTTGGCCTTGGCGAAGCGCGTATGCACTATCAGGGAACCTCTCGTCTCGTATCGTACAGGTATGAATACAAATGCTCAAGCTACTAATAATGAACATCCATCCGATTTCTACAAAGCGTTGCGCAAGACACAGGAAAGGTTACTGGAAGAAGGTTTATATACCGCATTTGAAAAGAGTTTTCTGAATGAGGCGCTTACACACTGCGTCTACAATCTGGACACGATAGAAGGGCAGTCGGGGCAGGAATTGCTATATGGTATGATGAAAAACGAGATAGCGCCGCATTTTGGATTCACTGAACGCCCTGACGATTATTACTATAATACTATGGCGCTGGATTCGATGAAAATCATTATGGATATGGATTTTGACCAATACAGATGCTACCGCATTGGCGTGATTAAAAATTATAACGATTACCTTATTGGCAGATGCGAGAAATTGGAGAAGCAAAACAAAGAGCTTTCTGCAAAATGCAAAAGAGTTGAGTCACGGTTGAACTCGTTTAAACGGCGTAAGATTTACAAGTTTGCCATGGCATTCAGCCATTTCCGAGGATTGTTCGGAATCAAGCGGTAATTCGAGCAGTGATTTTGGCTAGAAACTCGCCGGCGTAAAAGCAATACGCAAAACGGGTAAGACGCTCCGTGCACGCTCCACACCTGTTGCTTCCAATACCTTGCGGGTTTTGGTATAATTTATTGATTGGGCTTTTGTCTGATGGTGGCGCGTTGCGCCGCTTTGCCTTGCCCTCCGGCACCGGTAGCGTGAACGGAGCACCAAGGCGATATTATTGGAAAATTTGCGATGGGAGGTAACTGCGGTTGATTAACCAGAAGAAGGCTTTTTCCGGACTTTCGGGTCTTGACGAAGCGCTCGACTATATGCGCTACGGCGACATCGTTGTGTGGCAGGTATCCGACCTGAACGACTATCGCTTTTTCGTTGACCCATTTGTGGAGAAGGCGCTTGCGGGGCGCAAGAACGTTGTGTATTTTCGCTTCGGCAGACACGGCGCACTGGTCGAGCCCGCTTACGGCGTGAAGATATACGATATCGACGTTGACCTCGGGTTTGAGTCCGTAGTTATGTCCATATCGGATATCATCGAGGAGGAGGGCAACGAGACACATTACATCTTCGACAGCATGACCGACCTGCAGGTCGAGTGGGTCGCGGATTTCATGATGGGAAATTTCTTCGTCGTTACCGCGCCCGAAATACTCAGGACCAATTCCATCGCGTATTTCGCGTACACGCGCAACCACCATTCGTTCGAGGCCATCGCGCGCATACGCGAAACGGCTTCCATATTGGCGGATGTTTTCCACGGCGAAAAGCATATGTATTTGCAGCCCATCAAAGTTCACGAGCGCTATCTTCCGACCATATTCCTGCCGCACAGGGTGGACATGGACGACAGGGAAAGCCTGCGTCCGCTTACGAACGGCATCGACCTGGCGCGCTACTACAGCCTTGTCGCGCAGAACGGCAATGTGGACAGCTCTCAAAACTTGGACAATTGGGAGCGCTTCTTCATGGAGAAAAAAACGGATCTCCAGGAAGGCGAGGACACGGGCGATTTGCGCGAGCTATGCCGGCTCGTGTTCGGCACGGACGAGCGCATCCTCGACATAGCTGTCAAGAACGTGGGGCTGAAAGATTTGCTCGACATCAAGGCTCGCATGATAGGCGTCGGCAGCATCGGCGGCAAGGCTACGGGCATGATTCTCTCGCGCATGATCGTGGACAAGAAGCTGCCCGACATGGCGGATATCTTGGAGCCGCACGACTCCTTTTATATCTGCTCGAACCTCTACTACACCTTCCTCGTGAAGAACAGGTGCTGGGGGCTGAAAATCAGGCAGCGCAGAAAGAGCGGCTATTTCACCATCGCCGAGATCATCAAAGAAAAAATTCTCGAGGGCGAGTTCTCGGACAATATACGCGAGCAGTTCAGGCGGATGCTCGAATACTTCGGGCAGAGCCCCATCATCGTGCGTTCGTCGAGTCTGCTTGAAGATGCGTTCGGTAATGCTTTCGCGGGAAAATACGAGTCCGTGTTCTGCGTGAACAAGGGGACGCTCGACGACAGGCTGAAAGCGTTCGAGGACGCGGTGCGCACGGTGTACGCGAGCACGATGGACGAGTCGGTTCTCGAATACAGGCTCCAGCGCGGCCTTGCCGCCAAGGACGAGCAGATGGCGTTGCTCGTGCAGCGCGTTACAGGGTCGCTGTTCAAGGATCTCTATATGCCCGCCGCTGCGGGCGTGGCGTTCTCGCACAACGCCTATCGGTGGAGTCCCGATATCGATCCGGACGCGGGCATGATGCGTATCGTGATGGGTCTCGGCACGCGCGCTGTGGACAGGACTGACGGCGACTATCCGCGCATCGCCGCGCTCGACAAGCCCGAGATGAAAGCCATGCCTGGCAAATTCGCGTCGGACTTCGCGCAGCACAAGGTGGACGTGCTCGACCTGACCATCAATGCGCACACGACGAAGCCCATCGAAGAAGTCGCGGAGAGGATGTCTCCCTGGTTCAAGGCGATAATGATAGAGCGCGACTCGGCGCGCGAGAGCGAGCTGAAACAGTACGGGATGGACAGGCAGATAGTGTTCACGACCTGCGAGAACTTGCTGCGAAACGACGAGTTCGTCGGCTCGATGAGAAAGATTCTCGATACGGTCGAAAAGGAATACAGCTATCCCGTGGACATGGAGTTCGCGCTGAACATCTCCAAAACGGGATCGTTCGTGATAAATCTGCTCCAGTGCAGGCCCTTGCAGGTAGGCGGGGCGGGCATCCGCGTAGACCTGCCCGAGATAACGGAGGACAAGACGTTCTTCAGGCTTGGCGGCGGCACGATGGGCGGCGAGTATTATCAGAGCATCGATGCGGTAGTACGCATAGACCCGAAGCTCTACTACGAGTTCCCGTACAACCAGAAGCCGATGATTGCGAGGATAGTCGGCCAGATTAACCAGAAGTACAGGGAAGGCGGCAAGGTGGTAATGCTGCTCGTGCCCGGTCGCATCGGTACGTCGTCACCGGAGCTTGGCGTGCCCGTCAAGTTCGCGGAGATATGCAATATGAGCATCGCGTGCGAGGTGGCGTATGAGGGTGCGGGCTATATGCCGGAGTTGTCATTCGGAAGCCATTTCTTCCAGGACCTCGTTGAAGCGGACATCTTCTATGCATCGATTTTCGAGAACAAGGGCTCTACGCTCTATTACGCGCCCGAGTTTTTCGCGAAGGAGAGCAGCATACTGGCCGACATCGTGGCGGACGATTTGCCCGAGACCGTCACGGACATCATCAAGGTTTACGACACCGAAGGCAGCGGGCTGAAAATAGTTTCGGACATCACAAGCGGCGAGACGCTATGCGGGTATTTCTAGAGAGGCCACTTAAGAGAGGAAAGTAATTATGAAAGTTATTCTAGACGGAATGGGAGGCGACCACGCTCCCTCCGAAATAGTGAAGGGCGCGGCTGAAGCTTCGCATATCATTGGCGAGCATGAGATATGCATCGTCGGAGACGAGCGCAGGATAGAGGACGAGCTTTCACGCCATATACACAACAGGGCGAGCATATCCATTCTCCATGCGCCTGATATAATAACCGCGGACGATTCGCCCGCCAAGTCGATAAGGCGCAAGCCCGACAGCAGCATGGTGAAAGGGCTGGAGGCTCTGCGCGACGGGAAGGGCGACGTGTTTCTCTCGGCGGGCAACAGCGGCGCGCTCATGAGCGGCAGCGTCATGATACTCGGGCGCATTCCGAATATCGACAGGCCCGCGATTGGCAGCCCCTACCCGATACTCGAAGGCGGGGTGGCTCTGCTCATCGACGCGGGCGCGAATGCTGAGTGCAAGCCGCGCAACCTATTGCAGTTCGGCATCATGGGCAGCATCTACGCGGAAACGGTTTTCGGCAAGGAACACCCTCGGGTCGGCCTTGTGAACATGGGCACGGAGAAGGGCAAGGGCAGCCCGCTGCTGAAAGAGTCTTTCGAGCTGATTGACGGCGCGGCGGGGAGCCTCGGACTTAGGTTCGTCGGCAATGTCGAAGCGCGCGACGTGCCTGTCGGCATCTGCGACGTGATTGTCTGCGACGGGTTCGTCGGAAATGTTATACTGAAGATGACGGAAGGCGTCGGGCTCAGCATCATGCACCTCATACGCAAGAAGTTCACGGAGGGCGTCATCGCGACCATCGGAGCGACGCTGCTCATGGGCAAACTCGGCGAGCTGAAAAAGACTTTCGACTATACGGAATACGGCGGTGCTCCCGTGCTGGGCGTCACGAAGCCCGTCGTCAAGATGCACGGTTCGTCGGACTCGAAGGCGGTCTTAAACGGCATCATCAAATCCCTCGCGTTTGCGGACGGGCATGCGATAGATGCCATCACCGAGAACGTGGCAAAGGTCGCGGAGCTTGGCGAAGCGGAGGGCGGCGAAGCGGAATCAGATGGCGGCGAAGCGGGAGCGGACAATAATAACGGGCAATAGGATAGTTATTATACAAAAAAATGTTAGAACGTGACGAATTAAAAGGTCTGCAAAAAAAGATAGGGTATAAATTTCGCGACAGGTCATTGCTTGCCAACGCGCTCATGCATACCTCGTTTGTGAACGAAAAGGGGATGGAGCGCACCATGTCCAACCAAAGGCTCGAATACCTCGGTGACGCGGTAATAGAGCTGGTCGTTACCGATGTGATTTTCGACAAGCTGCCCGACGCGGAGGAAGGGCTTCTGACGCAGCTCAGGTCGCAGCTCGTATGCACGGCGGGGCTTTCGCGCGTGGCCAGGTCTTTCGGCTTGGGTGAATACCTTATTCTCGGCAAGGGCGCGGAGCTGACGGGAGAGCGCGACAACCCCACGCTTTTAGAGGATGCCTTTGAAGCGCTGGCCGGCGCCATCTATTTGGACGGCGGGTGGAAAAAGGCCGAGGGCTTCGTGCGCGGCGCGATGCAGGTGTCCATACTGAACGCCATCGACGAGATAGGCGGCAAGCCGAAAGGCTCGGACAGGAAATCCGCTTTGCAGATAATATTGCAGAGGAAGGGGCAGACGCAGATCACCTATCGGGTGGCCGCGACGGAGGGCCCCGCTCATGATAGGACGTTTTATGTCGATGTCTACGCGGACGACAAGATGCTCGGCTCGGGCGTCGGCTCGTCGAAAAAGGAAGCGGAGCAGGACGCGGCGGGCAAGGCGCTTGACGTTATAGGCAGCAGAAGCAGAAAACAGAAACGCAGGAAATGACGGGATAGCCCGCGCGGAATTTTGTGGATGGAAACGCGTGTGACGCATCGCGCGAAAATATATGAAAGCGCGCGTGGAATACGCGCACCACTATACAGGAAACGAGGAAAAGATGTACCTAAAAAGGATAGAGATACAGGGATTCAAGAGCTTTGCGGACCAGGTGACGATAGATTTCAAGGGCGGCGTGACGTGTATCATCGGGCCGAACGGCAGCGGCAAAAGCAATATATCGGATGCCATGCGATGGGTGCTGGGTGAGCAGAGCGCTAAGACGCTGCGCGGCGGCAAGATGGAAGAAATCATCTTCGCGGGAACCGAGAGCCGCAAGCCCAAGGGCATGGCTGAGGTCGCGCTGATTCTCGATAACTCGGGCGGCATACTCCCCATCGACTATTCGGAGGTGTCCATCAAGCGCAGGCTGTTCCGCAGCGGCGAGAGCGAGTATTTCATCAACAACAGCCAATGCCGCCTGCGCGATATCAAGGAGCTGATCGTGGACACGGGCATCGGTGTGGACGGCTACTCCTTCATAGGGCAGGGGCGCGTTGACAAGATAGTCAGCGACAAACCCGAGACCCGCCGCGAAGTATTCGAGGAAGCCGCGGGCATCATCAAATACAAGGGGCGCAAGGCGGAAGCGCAGAGGAAGCTCGATTCGGCACAGATAGGGCTGGACCGCGTGAACGACATAGTGGCGGACATAGAGTCGCGGATTGGCGGGCTGAAAGAGGAGAGCGAGAAAGCGAAAGAACACGCGGAGCTGTCAGAGCGCTATCGCGGGCTTGAAATAAATATAACGCTGAAAAATATAGAGAACGTGCAGGAGAAAAACGCGGAGCTGAA
>JAIRPQ010000066.1 GCA_031256875.1 Eubacteriales Family XIII. Incertae Sedis bacterium
GAATATCTGGAGAGCATAGTGAATCAGGTATTCTTCGGATAATCATAGCGTACAAAAACCTCTGTAAATGCCGAAAACCGTTGATTTCTCAACGGTTTTCTGATAATTTGTGGCGGAGGAGGTGGGATTCGAACCCACGGACGGTTGCCCGTCAACTGATTTCGAGTCAGCCCCGTTATGACCACTTCGATACTCCTCCGTGCGGCCCTACGCTTTTATGCACAAACGCGCCGTCAACCATTATACCAGAGGACGGCGCTTTTGTGCAACGCTTACTGCCCGATTTTTTTGATTCACTGCCTGGTTTTACCCACATTATTTTGGCTGGCTATCCGATCAACTCTCTTTGATATCGCCGCCGGTTGTCAGCGTCACTATTTGCCATGGGATGAATTTGCCCGAGTTTTTCAGTGCGCTCACGGCCGCGTGTTCGATGCCGCCGCAACATGGCACTTCCATTCGCACCACGGTCAGCGATTTGATGTCGTTGCCTTTGATGATTTCCGTCAGCTTTTCGGCGTAGTCTACCGCGTCGAGCTTCGGGCACCCGATGAGCGTGATCTTGCCGCGCATAAATTCCTCGTGAAACGATGCCCTCGCGTATGCGGCGCAGTCAGCCGCTACCAGCAGACCTGCGCCGTCGAAATACGGGGCGTTCACGGGCACGAGCTTTATCTGCACGGGCCATTGCCGCAGCTCGCTTGCCACGTTTCCCGCACGCGGCGGCGCGGCCGTTCCCTCGCGCCTAATGCTGTGCGCGTTCGAACCTGGGCAGCCACCCTGTACCGCATTCTTCTCCATGTTTTTCTTCACCTCCTCATCGTTATATTCCGCCGCTTCGCGTTCTACGAAACGTATGGCTCCCGTAGGGCAGACAGGCAGGCAATTTCCAAGCCCGTCGCAGTAATCGTCGCGCAGCAGCTTCGCCTTGCCGTCCACTATGCCTATCGCACCTTCGTGACAGGCGTCCGCACACAGTCCGCAGCCGTCGCATTTCCCTTCGTCTATCTCGATAATTTTCCGTATCATGCCGCACCTCCTCGGTTCTTAATACCTTCGGTTGGATTAACAACGAAAGAAGGCGCAGCATCTGCGCCCTCCCTGTCAATCCACGTTATGCTGCTCCGCAACTCTGAAAATCAGAGCTATCCGAAATACCTGGCAAGCAGACCCTGGAAGCCGCTGCCGTGGCGAGCCTCGTCCTTGGCCATCTCATGAACGGTGTCGTGGATGGCGTCATAGCCAAGCTCTTTCGCCCTCTTCGCGATATCCAGCTTGCCCTGCGTCGCGCCATGCTCGGCAGCCACGCGCAGCTCGAGGTTCTTCTTCGTGTCAGCATTCACCACTTCGCCCAGCAGCTCTGCGAAGCGCGAAGCATGGTCTGCTTCCTCAAACGCATAGCGCTTGTATGCCTCGGCTATCTCGGGATATCCTTCCCTGTCAGCCTGTCTGCTCATCGCGAGATACATACCGACCTCGGTGCATTCGCCCGTGAAATTCATGCGAAGCCCTTCGACGACTTCCTCATCAAGTCCCTGCGCGATGCCTATCTTGTGCTCGTCCGCAAAGACCAGCTTGCCTTCCGCCTGCTCGGAGAACTTTTCGGCGGGCGCTCCGCACTGCGGGCATTTGTCCGGCGCCGCGTTCCCTTCGCTGATGTAACCACATATACTACATACAAATTTGCTCATTTTGCCACCTCCTGAAATGACAGTTCCTTTAACCAAAAACTCTAACCAATACCTCTAACCTCTGTCCGATAACTTATTTTATTAATAAACTGCAAAGCAGGTTTATTGCATGTCCAGCTGTTTCCTGGCGCAGTGCGGGCATGTGCCGCGCAGTATCAAGTCCCGCTGCGATATCCTGAACCCTCTGATGCCGCTCACCTTGATGCCGTTCATGTCCGCGCTTATGTCATACACTTTCCCGCATGACTCGCATTTGAAATGGCCGTGGTCCTCTACCGTGGCGTCGTAGCGCATCTCGGTGCCGTCTATCGTGAGCGGCCTGACCAGCTTCGCGTCCTGCAGCGTCGCGAGCGTGTTGTATACCGATGTCCGCGACAGCCCCGGCAGATGCTCCGTGATGTCCGTATATATGCGGTCCGCCGTAGGGTGATTGCGCTCCTTGAGAAGATATTTGAGAATCATGACACGCGCACTGGAGGCGCGAACGCCCGCTTCCCTCAGCTCCTCTGCTATTGTATTGTTGTTTATTTCTTTCATAATTTTATCTATTTCATTTCTGTAACTGTTACAATAATTATACTATACCAATTTTATTTGTCAAGCCCTTTCTTAAATTTTTTCAAAAAAATTCGCCGCAGCTGATTGGCGGCGAATTTTGGGTGATGTTATTGGCTGAAGTTCCCCTGCGCGCGGCGCGTTCGCGAATCAGTCCGCGTCAGGTAAGGCTGCGTATCGCGAGCAGATAGCTGTTCTTGCCGAATCCGGATATGCTGCCCTTGCAGACAGGCGCGATGGCGCTGATATGGCGAAAATCCTCGCGGGCATATACGTTGGACAGATGCACTTCCACGACAGGTGCGCTGATGGCTGATATGGCATCGCGTATGGCTATGCTGTAATGCGTATACCCTCCCGCGTTCAGCACGATACCGTCGCTCGAATCGAACTGATGCAGCGCCGTGACGATTTCGCCTTCCACGTTGCTCTGAAAAAATGACAGCTCGACCTCCAGCGTGGAAGATTCCAGCGCGAGCCATTCGTTGATGCCTTCCAATGTATCCTGGCCGTATACGCTCGGCTCTCTCTCGCCGAGCTTATTCAAGTTCGGCCCGTTTATTATCGCTATCTTTTTCACCGTGCTCACCTTCGCGGGCGGCGCATACGCGGAATCCATCTATGGACGCTTTGTGGCGTCATGTGTTCCGCTGAAAGCTCCGGCCTGCCCTTTCATTCTATCGTGTTGTAACAGCCTAGGACTTCCATGTATTCGGTGACGCCCGCCACATGGCGCAGCGTGTCCTTTACCACCGGATTCAGTATGTTTCCTGTCAACTCGGCAAAAAATCTGTATTGCTCGCCCCCGAGCGGCCTCGATTCGATCCTGGTCAGATTCAGCCCGTTCGACACGAAGGGGAGAAGCGCTTCACAGAGCGACCCGGGTCTGTGCGCGATGGCGAACGTGATGGAAATGAGGTTGCTTTCGTCAGTGTATTCAGGCGAGGGCGCTATCACGACGAACGAGGTGCGGTTGCCCTCCGAGTCCATGATGTCCTCGGCGACAGGCTCCAGCCCGTTCAGCTGCGCGGCGAGCCTGCTGCCTATCGCGGCCGCCCTGTTGCTTCCCGTTTCGCTCACGCTCCGCGCTGCCACGGCCGTGTTGCTCATGGCTATCTTGTCCCATGGCTTGTCCATCAAAAATCTATGGCACTGGCGGAATCCTTCCGGATGCGAATAGACTTCGCGGATATCGGTCAGCTTCGTGCCCGGCTTTGCGAGCAGGCAGTGCCGGATTCCTATCCATGTGCGTCCCACGACGTAGCAGCCGTATTTGCGGAGCAGGTCGTATGTCTCGCCTATCGCGCCGGACTGCGAGTTTTCTATCGCGACGACGCCGTAGTCTGCCTTTCCGTTTTTCACGGCGGTGAACACGTCCTCAAAATATTCCATCGGCTCCAGTTCTGCTTCGGGGAACAGCTTCTGCGCGGCCTGTGCGCTCCACGCGCCGGACACGCCCTGATAGACCACCTTCGCGGCTCCGCGCTTCGGCTCTGACGGTGGCGGCAGATAGTCGTCGTCGGAGCCCAAAAGCAGGCCGCGCTGATATTCCCGCGCCAAGGCCATCAGCGAGCGCATGAGCAGCGTCACTTCGCTTTTCAGTCCCTCCGGCGTCCGCGACATAGCCGTGTCTACGACGGACTGTTCGCGCGCCGCATCGTGTATCGCAAGATTGTGTTCCCTTTTGTAGTCCCCGATTTTTTTCGTTATCTGCATGCGCTCGTTGAACAGCGCGACAAGCTCGTCGTCAACCCTGTCTATCCCCTCTCTCAGTTCCGTTATTTCTCTGTCTGCCATCTGTAAATTCTCCTATCGGCTTTTCGCCGCCACTCCTGCGAAAATATGTATGGAATAAAAATTATTAATTATTCTCCCTGATCCGCTTCGGGATGTGCCGCCATCAGTTCTTTACCGCGTCGCGCACCGCGCTGATGTTTCGCATGAGCTTATCGAACAGCACGGGCGTTATCGACTGCTGCCCATCGCAGAGCGCGAACTCCGGCCTGTCGTGTACCTCTATGATAAGCCCATCCGCGCCTGCCGCGACGGACGCGAGCGCCATCGGAAAGACGAGATCCCAGTAACCCGTGCCATGCGACGGGTCCACCAGCACGGGCAGATGCGACTTCTTTTTCAACACCGGCACGGCCGAGAGGTCGAGCGTGTTGCGCGTGGCCGTCTCGAACGTGCGTATGCCGCGCTCGCAGAGTATCACGCTGCTTTTGCCGCCGTGGAGTATGTAGTCGGCCGCCATCAGCAGCTCTTCGATGGTGCTGGACGGGCCGCGCTTCAAAAGCACGGGCTTGCCGAGCCTCCCCACGTCGCGCAGCAGCGAAAAATTCTGCATATTGCGCGCGCCTATCTGTATGACATCCACGTCGCGTTCGAACTCCGAAAGGTACTCCGACGACATCAGCTCCGTGACTATCGGAAGCCCTGTTTTTTCGCGCGCTATTTTCAGCAGCTCCAGACCGTCTAGCCCCAGCCCCTGAAATGAGTACGGCGAGGAACGCGGCTTGAACGCCCCGCCCCTCAGCATGGACGCGCCGCTGCGCTTCACGTCGCGCGCGATGGACAGTATCTGTTCCTCGCTTTCGATGCTGCACGGCCCCGCGACAACGGCGAAGCTGCCCGCGCCTACCTTGGAGCCGCCCGCGATGGATACGGCCGTGTCCTCGGGATGGAAATGCCTGCCCGACAGCTTGTAGGGTTCGGACACCTTCATGACGCGATCCACGAAGCCGTATCGCTCGAGCCCTTCCTGGGACAGCTCTGACGTATCGCCCGCCAGCCCCATCATGTGCTTTTCCTCGCCGACGATATCCTGCACGATAAGCCCGCGCAAGGTCATAGCTTCGCGCAGCTCGGAAATCTGTTCCGGCGTAGCCGTTTCTTTGAGTATGATAATCATTGCTTTGCTTCCTGTAACCAGTTCCTATGGCGGTAATTAATATGATATCACAAATGACGCGGCGAAAGGCTATGTTTTTCTATGAAATCCGGAACTTGTCCCGAATGGCCTTGAACAATTCCTTCCTGTCCAGCTCAACCCCGAAGAAAAGCTCGTCTGAGAGGATGCCCTGGCAGATAAGCATGGACAGCCCGCTCTCCGCCCTGATGCCGCGCTCCTTCGCCGCGCAAAGCAGCGCGGTTTCCGGAGGGTCATATACGATGTCGTACACGAACGCTGTTTTTTTCAGCCCGTCCAAAAAAGAGAAATCGGCAAAACTCCTGCCCACGCTGCCCATGCCCAGCGGCGTGGCGTTGACGAGCAAGTCCGTCCGCGCGAGGGCTTCCCCCAATTCGCCAGGCAGCCCCTGCCGCTCAAAATCGTGGCTGACGAAGGTGGTTTTTAAGCCGCCGGCCCCGTCAGACCCCGCGGCGAGCTTCCCTGCCGCGCCGAATATCGCGTCCGCCTTTTCGCCGTTTCGCCCTATGACAATAATTTCGGACGCGCCGCATTCGGCCGCCTTGCAGACTATGCCCGCCGCCGCGCCGCCCGTGCCGCAAACGGAAACGACCGCGCCGCCGTAAGAAACTCCGCGCGATTCGAGCGCGTACCTCAGCCCTTCCATGTCCGTATTGTATCCTACGAGCTTGCCGCTGCGGTTCACCACCGTGTTCACGGCCTCCGCCACCGTAGCGTCGCCCGCAATTTCATCCAGATATGGAATAATTGCCTTCTTGTGCGGAATGGTGACGTTAAGCCCTTTCACGCCGCCACACCTGACGCATCGCATGGCTTCCTCAAGCTCGGCCGGCGCGACTCTGACCGCTCCATATGAAGCGTCCGCGATGCCCGTGACCGTGCCTGCCTCGCAAGGGCCGCCTAAATTATCGCCGCCCATTGCCAGCGCGGGGTTCGACGCGATTTCCGCGTATATCGCGCTGTGCAGCTTCGGCGAAAGGCTGTGTCCTATCGGATCGCCAATGACCAGGTGATTCGCTTCCGCGCCCATCATGCGCACCATCGCGAGCAGCGTTTCCGCGGCCTTCTCGAAGCTGCCGTCGTTCGTGAGCGAAAGGTCTGTGGCGGCGCGGTAGATGGGCGCGCGGCGCGTGAATAGCTCCACGAGCCTTTCCCTGTCCGAAAGCAGCGGCCTGTTCCCATTATATGAAATGTCCTTTTCGAGCGCTTCCAAGGGTCTTTCGATGTAGACAAGCCGACCTATGCCGCGCATCAGATCTATGTTCGCGGGGTTCTCGGCCGCGCCGCCGCCGACCGACAGCACGAGCCCGTTGTTTTTGCGTTCGCCCGCGGGGATTTCCCGCACGGCCTGTGCCACAACTCCGATGACCGACGTTTCGACACGCCTGAAATACGGCTCGCCGTCAGTCTTAAATATCTCCGTGATGGGGCGCTTCTCGTGCCGCTCTATGAGCACGTCCGTATCGAGAAACTCCATGTGCAGCGAGTCCGCGACGTATCTGCCGAGCGAACTCTTGCCGCTGCCCGGCATACCTATCAAAACTATGTTAATCATTTTCTATAAATCAGATCCAACAATCCTATCGCGGTAACGGCTTCAATAACGGGAACCGCGCGTGGCACTATACAGGGGTCATGCCTGCCGCGCACCGTGAACTTCGTTTCGGTAAGGTGTGCGCCCTCCGCGCCGCCGTCGTGCGGGTCCACTGTCCGCTGCGGCTTCGCGATGGACGAAGTGGGCTTGACTGCTACACGCGCGACTATGGGCATGCCGTTTGATATGCCGCCCAGTATGCCGCCGTTGTCGTTCTTCGCGCTGATGATACGCCCGCCTGCGAGCATGAGCGGGTCGTTCGCTTCGCTGCCGCGTAGCCCAGCCATCGCGAAGCCCTTCCCGAACTCCACGCCCTTGACCGCCGGCACGGAAAAATACAGCGACGAAAGCGTGCTCTCCACGGACTCGAAGAACGGTTCGCCGATGCCTCCCTGCACGCCGAAAGCCGCCACCTCTATCGTGCCGCCAACGCTGTCGCCATCGCGCTTGGCCGCGAGAATCCTATCCTTGAAGCCCTGCTCCGCTTCGCCGGCTGCGGGGAAATCTTTCGCGGATATGCGCCTCAGCTCGTCCTGTATCAAATCCATGTCGCTCTCCATGTCCGCTATGCTCTTGATATGGGCGAATACTTCTATGCCCATACCCGCGAGCGCCAGCTTCGCCACCGCGCCCGCGACCACCAGCGGCGCGGTCAGCCTGCCGGAAAATCTGCCACCGCCCGCGCGCTCGAAAGCCGTACCGTATTTTAGCAGCCCCGTCCAGTCCGCATGGCCCGGGCGCAGCGGCGTGTCGTAGTCGCCTGAGCGCTGGTTTGTGTTTTTGATGAGACAGACTATGGGTGCGCCCGTCGATACGCCGCCGCGCACCCCGCTGACGATGCGAGGCTCGTCGCCTTCCTTGCGCGACGTAGAAAATTTGTCGCGCCCCGGCGCGCGCCGCGCCATCTCCTTCGCGATAAATGCCTCGTCTATCGCGAGATCCGGCGGCAGCCCGTCTATCATCACGCCAACGGCAGGGCCGTGCGACTCGCCGAATATCGACACCCTGAAAATTTTTCCCCAACTGTTCATGCCAACCCTTTCCTATGTCTCGCGTCCTCTCGGAGCAGAAGCGTTTCGGTAGTTTCGTCTGTCTTTACGGGATTCTTGACATTACTATACTGAACCGCTGTTGCGTTGTCAAGGGCATATATTCCGAGGAACATATTCCAGGTGCAGAAGGCTACAGAAGAATGCTTCCCGCGCGTACATTGGGCGCGGGAAGCATTTGAGGATGGTTCTTTTCGGCAGCGGGATATGAACCTAAGCACCCAGGCTGTGCCGCTGCCGCGAAAAGCGGTTATTCCCTATCTGTAAAATACTTTCACATACCGCGCGTACACATATGCGGTCTTGCCTTTGTATTCAAGCCTGTACCAGTCGTTGTTCGTGCCCTTGTTGTCCACGAACCCGCGTATCCTGAACTCCGCGCCTTTTTCAAGATAGCCGACGACCGTGGTTTGGTTTCCGTGGTCGGACGGGCGCGCCCTCACGAACACCGCCGCCGCTTTTACCACGCTGCCGTAGCGCAGTTTTTTCTGCCAGTGCGCGTATAGCGTCACGCTGCCCGTAGCCTTTGTCCTCGCGGTCACCTTTTTCCCGCCATTCTTTCTGCTGTACCAGCCTTCGAAATTATAGTTCTTGCGCGTCGGCTTCGGCAGCTTGCCTATAGCTTTGCCTTCCGCGACCTTCCTCGTGCGCAGCGATTTCTTTAGCGCCTTGCCACCGTTCACGTTGAATTTTATGGTATAATTAACTTTTTTTGTATCGGCACTGTCCCCGCTGCCTGCCGTGGGCGCGGGATTCGCGGACTGCTGCGGCGGTTCCTGTGAATCGACCGGACCCGTGCCGCCGGAGGCATTGGTCAGCGCCTCTAACGCGGCAAGCAGCGTCACATAGGCTTCGTCGATATCGCCCTGCGCAGCGCCGCCGGCAATAGCGGCCTTTGCGGAGGCAAGCGCGGATGCCACGGCAAGCCAGCTTTCAGCCGTATAATCCGATTCCTTCAGGGCTTCCGCAGCCGCTACAAGGCTTTCCAGCGCGGCCTTGTTCAGCTCGCCCGAACCGCCCGCGTATCTGGCGGCAAGCCACCTGTTCGCGTAGGGCGGCAGAGCGTCCGTGCCGCCTATTCCCGTGGTTTCCAGCCCCGGGTCGTCCACGTAGTGCCAGACTATCTCGTCGCCGGGGCTGACCTTGCACACGCGCAGCCCCTTGTCGGAATGTATGCCGTTGACCGTGTACATCCACCCGCTGGCGGGCCCGTTGTCCATCTCCTCCAGCCACTCGCCGTCCGGCGATTTGATGCTGCCGATGTAGTTCGCCATGGACTCGCGGTACTCCAGCCCCGCGTTCTTCAGCGCCCAGTCTAATACCGTGTAGACGGAGGCCTGCCCGTTCTTCAGCGGATATGTCACCGTATCTACCCAGGTTTCGTATTCTGTCCTCGGTCCAAAGCCTTCCTGACCATCATGCTTCTTCGCTCCGACGAGCCTGAACGTGATACCTTCCGCGTTGCCGGTGTCAGACCTTGTAACGGTCAGGACGCCCCTCGCGTATGTGAGGGTATTCGGGCTGCCCTTGCCCGCCGTGACGATATGTGTGTCCAACGTGAGCGAGGACGTGTCCAGCTCCGCCTTGCCGTCCGCGTCCGTGAGCCCGCTGGCGCGGCCGTCGATGTATATCGTGGCCCCCGCTATCGGAGACAGCCCGCCGCTGACGGCAGCACCCTTGCCCATCAGCGTGAAAGTGGCGGTCTCTCCGCGCTCCACGGACTGTTCCGGCTGCTCGAAGCGCGCGTACATCTCGCCGCTGACGGCGGGGTTGTGGTAGTAGACGATATCGTCTCCGTCGCGCGCGAGCGTAGTCCAGAGGCTGTCAGTCGGCACGACCGAGCCGTTCACTTCGCAAACCCATCCCGCCGCGCCATCGCCGACGTTTTCGCCGAGCTGTACGGAGGGGCTGAGCAGCCCGTGACTGGCCGTGAACGGTACGATCGGAGAACCGCTTTTGAATGCGTCTATCAGCGCGTGCAGGATGGTGTAGCCGCCATAGTCGTAGTCGGTGTAGCCCTGCGCCGCGAGCTTCGGGATACTGTCCGCATCGAAGCTGACCTCCTGGCCGTTCTTCCATACGGCGTCGTCCGATATGACGCTCACCTTCGCTTTGCCCGTAGCCTGTCCCGTACGGTCGGACTCGGTGAACTGCGGCAGGGCTATGGTCGCGCCGCCCTCGCCTACTCCGAACTCTCCCGTCTTAGTGACACAGCCCTCCTTGTAATAATACCATCTGTGCGGACCGCCGACCGGCAGGGTGTAGACACCCTCCGTGTTCGGCGTTTTCACATAGCCCGCATTGCTCTCGACCACGAGCATCGTGCCGTCCTGCTGCCCCGTGAAGGTGACAGGCGCGGTATCGCCGTCTTCCTCGGGTGCCGTATAGAAGTGGAAGTCGGGAAGCATGGAGTGGTATGGGGTACTCGTGACAAGTGCGGCGGCCAGGTTCGGTCGCCGGCCGGTAAGCGGGATTTTTCGGTGATTTCCCCATTTATCGCCATACCAGACTTCGTATATCTTGCCATCGGTAAGCGAAGTGACGCCGGCCTTGCTGATTCTGAATGTATTGAACACGCGATTTGAATAGTCGTAAGCGGCGTAATTAGAGTGTACGGCACCCTGCGAACCGTTTAGCGCATACTCCGCCCAGCCACTCTGAGGATTGTAGATACCGGCCAGCTTGTCCACGGGCACTTTCATGCCGTCGATACTGATTTTAATAAGGTCTCCCACCTCTACAAAATCACCGTACTTCCAATTCGGCTTACTTTCGTTCACAATCGTGACGGGAACGGCGCGCGCGGTGACAACGTGGTATTTCGTCGCGCCGCCGGAGCTTGCTTCGATAATATTGCGCCCATCCTTCAGCCGCACGGTGAACTCGCCGCCGCTGTCATTCGTGCCATAGTCTGTCCAGCCGGCTCCTGACATGCCTTGCCACTCTGCGCACGGGAGCGGGTCGCGCACGCGGAGGCTCACTTTGCCGTCCCCTATGCCGGACGTTGGGCTGAATGTGTAGTCCGCGCCGTCTTCGGTGTCAGGGAAGTACAGGATATCGTCCTCGCCGTCCGCGCCGCGCGCGCCCGGCGTGGCGATATTCAGGTCTATGCCACTACTGTCGGGTTGGTCCACTTTGACGATGACAATCCCCGTGTTGCGCGGCGCTATAGCAGGACAATACCTGTTGCCGCTCCCTCCACTATTATCAACATTCTCTTCTCTGGGCTGGATTATACTGTTTTTGGCAACAATAGCGTCATATGTGATTTTTATTATCGATACGCCTTTTTTCAGCCCCTCGATGCGGTATTCTTCGCGCCCCTTACTGCCGATGGGCATCAGCGAAATCGCGCCGACGCTGACCGCCTCGCCTTTCTCCGCCGAGAATGAATCCAGCTGCACGCTATCGCCTGTCTCGGCATCGATGACCTCAAAATGGTAGATAGGTTCGGTAAAATAATTGCTATCCACGCCTAACATTGCCTGCCATACCCGAATGGGATACAGG
>JAIRPQ010000079.1 GCA_031256875.1 Eubacteriales Family XIII. Incertae Sedis bacterium
TCGAGGTGGTACGCGTCCATGAGCAGCATGGCGCTCGACACGAGGAAGCTCACGACCTCGGGGCGCGCGTAGTTGAAGCTGTGCGTCCCCCAGTGCGGGTGCTCGCGCCTTATCGGGTGCTTGTGCTCGTACAGCCACGTCCCGTCGAAACGCGCCAGCCCGTGCGCGTCCTTCGGGAAGCCGCCGGGAACCCAATCCACGATAACGCCGATGCCCGCGCGGTGCATGGTGTCCACGAAATACATGAAATCCTGCGGCGTGCCGAACCGCGATGTTATCGCGTAGAAGCCCGTCACCTGATACCCCCACGAGCCGTCGAAGGGGTACTCGTTCACGGGCAGAAGCTCCACGTGCGTATAGCCCATGCCCTTCGCGTAGGCCGCAAGCTCATCCGCGGTCTCCCTGAACGAGGGGTATTCGTATCCCTCCGGCACGCGCCACGAACCGATGTGCAGCTCGTAGATGGAAACAGGAGCGTTCAGTATATCCTTTTTCGCGCGCGCGCGCATCCACGCGGCATCGCGCCACCTGTACCCGCCCAACGGCCAGGCTTTGGACGCCGTGCCCGGCGCACGCTCCGCGTGGAACGCGCAGGGGTCGGCCTTGTACAGCGTTTTCCCGTCCGCGCCGCTGACGCAGTATTTGTAATTGTCGCCGTCCGCGATGTCCGGCACGAGCCCTACCCAGATGCCGCGATACTGCTCCATCGGATCCGCGCCCTCGTCCCATTCGTTGAAATCCCCGACCACCGAAACGGCCGACGCGTTCGGCGCCCAGACTGCAAACATATGCGCCCTCTCGCCCTCTATATAGCGGCATCCGAAGAAGCTGTAAGCCCGCAGCGAGCCGCCCGCGTAGAAACGGGTTATCTCATCGTCATGCTCGCGGCACAGCGCTATTAATTTTTCGTTTTTCGTTTCAGCCATAATAATTATGCAAAAAATAATTCATGCAGCAAAAAGGCGCGTGGCGGCTCCGCCCGTACCGTTATAAATCACAAATGCGTATCCCTCTCTTTCAATAAGTCGCGTATCTCCATGAGCAGCTCCTTCTCGGTTGGCTCGGCGGGTGCGTCGTCCTCCTTCTGCTTCGTCCTGAAGCTGTTGATCAGCTTGACCATGATGAATATGGCGAGCGCGACCAGGAAAAAATGTATCGCCGTGGATATGAACTCGCCGTATTTGATATCCGCCGAACCCACCGTAACTTTCAGCAGCGCGATGCTCTCGGTCTTGGCGATGATACCGATAATGGGCGTGATGACCCCGTCGACGAGGGATTTGACCACCTCGTTGAACGCCGCGCCCATGACCACCGCGACTGCGAGGTCGAGCACATTGCCGCGCAGCGCGAACTCCTTAAACTCCTGCACAATGCCTTTCTTTTCGGCAATTTTGCCGGCGTGCTTCCCAGCGTTCATAACATTCTCCCTCATTTCCTTTATCAGCTTATCCCGCATTATTCTCCCGCCAATTTTCCTGCGCCATTTGCCGCGCTACTCGATATCGTCAAGGGAGAAAGGTTCGTCCTTGCCCCCGTTTTTGGAATAATTTGCGGGCGGACCCGGCTCCTTACGCACACGCTGTGCGGGGGGTATGGGTGGACTATCGAATACCTTTGTGGCGCGGTCGAATCCGCCGCTGCCGTTTTCGAGGTACCCGTTGCCGCGCCCGTCGCGCACCCGCCGGCCGCGCTCTGCGGCATCCTCCCGCCGGTAAATGCGGCTTTCGCGCTCCGCAATATCCGTGCGCCTGGGCGCTCTGCCCTCGCGACCTGACATCTCCGCGCGTCCGACCACCCTACCCTCGCGGTCCGAGCCGACTGAGCCGCCAGTGCGCCGCTTCCTGCTCCTGCTTTGCGGCCTGCCCGCTCCCCTCCCTCTGCGGCTATTCCTGCCGTTCATAACTATTATCAGCACGATTATTATTACCGCAACTATCACTATGAATATCGCGACAAACAGGAAAGTCGGCAGGCTCCGCGTTTCAGACACGATGAACACGAGCGTGAAGTCGTTCAGCTTTGACCCCGCGCCGTCCGCCACGTAACTGACCGTCAATGTCGCCCTGCCCTTTGCCACGGCGTCCAGCACCGCGGTTTCGGCGTTATCTCCCTCGGGCTTGACCGTGACGGGCACGGGCGTCTCGCCGCCGGAGCCGCTCTGCGCGGTTTCGTCCGACGCGACCTTCCATTCGAATTTTCCGCCGAGCCTGGCGTCCTGTGGCATTACCTTGACATCCATTCGCAGGCTGTCGCCAACATTGATATTGTAATTGCTGCGCAGCATCTCGGACGCGGAGGAATCCTGCACGTCCACCGTGAACGACTCCGGCCCCGCGCCACCAGACGCAGCCGCATACGCGGGCACGTACGCCGCCGAAAACGCTACTGCCACAGCTACGGCTGCCGCCGCTAACAGGAGCGCGGCGCGCAGCGCGGATATCTTCCTAACGCATATTCTCATCGCGTTCACGCAGCGCTTCCGCCGCGACCTCCCTGTCGTCCAGATGTATCTTCTCCCTGCCTATTATCTGATAGTCCTCATGCCCCTTGCCCGCGATGACGATGACATTGCCCGCGGACGCGCTGCGTATCGCCTTATCTATCGCCGTGGCGCGGTCCGGCTCAACCTCGTATGCGCCGCCGGAGCCTTTCACGCCGCGCTCCACCTCATCGATGATGGCGGCGGGGTCTTCAGTCCTCGGGTTGTCGGAGGTGATGACCGTGTAGTCCGCAAGCCTGCCGGATATCTCGCCCATCGGGGCGCGCTTGCTCGGGTCGCGGTCTCCGCCGCAGCCGAACACCGACACGATGCGGCGATACGACGGATTCGCCCTGACCGCTTCGAGCAGATTTTCAAGGGCGCGGGCCGTGTGCGCGTAGTCAACGATCGCCGCCACTCCGTCCGCCGACGTCAGCACCTGATACCTGCCCGCGATTTCGGCAGGCGTGTTCAGGGCTGCGACAGCACCATCAAAACCGATGCCCGCGAGCATGGCCGCGGCCGCCGCCGCGAGCGCGTTGTATACGGCGAACTCCGCCGGCGTGCCGATGGCAACCCTGGCGCGCTCGCCTGAAAAATTCATGTCGAAGCTCACGCCGCCGGCCGAGTATTCTATTTTGTCCGCGAAGATATCGCAGGCTTCTTTGTTCTTGATGCCGAAGCGAATCACCTTGCCCTTGGCGCGTTCATTGGCGCGCTCAATGAAGCTTTCGGCTACGGGATCGTCCATGTTGACGGCCGCGCTTTTCGCGAGATCCATCAGCATGAGCTTGGACGCGAGATAGTCCTCCATCGTTCCGTGGTCGTCGAGGTGTTCGGGCGACATGTTCGTGAACACGCCGACGTCAAAATCGCAGGCGTCCACGCGACCCATTTTCAGCCCCATCGACGATACTTCCATGACCAAATCCGCGATGCCCTCGTCGGCCATATGCCGCATTATCTTGCCCAAATCCACGCAGTCTGGCGTGGTCATCGTGAGCTGGATGTCAACGGGTTCGCCGCAGCAGAGGTTTTTTATCGTGCCGAGCAGCCCTGTCCGGTGCCCCGCGCGGCACAGTATATGCTCCGTCAGGACGGCGGTGGAAGTCTTTCCGTTCGTGCCGGTGATGCCGATGAGCGTGAATGCGCGGCTGGGATCGCCATAAAATCTGTTCACGAGCAGTGACAGCACGGCGCGCGTATCGGGCACGGCAACGACCGCCATGCCCGCCGCTGTACCGCCATCGCCTTCCGCGGCAGAGCCTGCGCCATGCAGACCGCCCGCCGCGCCTTCCGCTGCAGAGCCGCCATTGTCGCAGGCGGCGCTCGCCAAATCAGCTGCGGCAGCCGAAGTCTCCATTACCACCACAGCCGCCGCGCCCGCGCCCGCCGCTTGCGCGATAAAGTCATGGCCGTCAGCCTCCCTGCCCACCGTCGCGACAAAAAGGTCGCCCTTATTCACCAGTCGGCTGTCGATCTCTATTCCGCCCACAGGGACATTCTCAGCCCCGACCACCATACGGTGTTCGACACCGCAAAACAATTCTTTTATATTCATACGTATAGTATATCAGGAATGGGGGTGCGGGCGCTAGATACGCTGTATCGGCCTATGCTGTATCGGCCCGCTGGCTTGCCGTACATCTGAGTACGCGCCTTCGTCGTTCGGTCCTGTATCGGCTTGCCCTATATCGGCCACGGGAAACAGCGGAACATGAAACCGTAGATGGCGGATATGGCCGGTCCTATTATCTTGGAGGGCACGTCGAACAGTATCAGCGCTATCAGTATCGGGAAGCCCGCGTTGTAAATCATGTTGTATGCGGGCTTGCCGCGCAGCCCGAACGCTTCGGTCACTATGCCGAACCCGTCGAGCGGCGGCACGGGCAGCAGGTTGAATATCATGAGTACCAAATTTATCCAGACGATATTTTGCAATATGCTCGTCCAAGTCTCGTACGTTTCATAGGTCATGCCGTAGCCGTCGCCCCCAAAAACGACGGTCACGAACAGAAACATTATCCCTGTCACGGCGAACGCCACGATGAAGTTCATAGTTATTCCCGCAACGTCCACGAGCAGGTTGTCGCGCCTGCTGTTTCTGAACGCGTAGGGGTTCACCATCACGGGCTTGCCCCAGCCGAAGCCGATGAACAGCAGCGCGATAAGCCCTACGGGGTCGACGTGCCTGGCGGGGTTCAGCGAGACGCGCCCCTGCAGCTTCGGCGTGCTGTCGCCGAGCCGGTGCGCCACGAACGCGTGGGCCCACTCGTGCACGGTGATGCCGATGACTATGGCCGGCAACAGCAGCAGCGTTTCCCAGAGCCATCCGAGCGGATCGGAAAATATCCTGTTGCTGTTTATCGCGTTGATGGCAAGTATGATAATCATCAATACCGAAAATCCGTTGCCGCTGAAAAATCTGCTCATCTATCTACCTCTGTCAAGGCGCTGCGCCCTTTCATGTATTCCACGAATTGCTTCGCCGTCCTGCCCGACCGCCCGCCGTGGCGCAGCTCCCAGGTCAGCGCGGCCGCCTTCATCTCGCCCTCGCCCATGTCAAGCCCCGCTTTCGCCGCAAGCCCTTCCACGATGGAGATGTATTCGTCCTTGTCGGGCGAACCGTATACGATGGTCAGCCCGAACCTGTCCGAGAGCGAGCGCTTCTCCTGGAGGTTGTCGCGCAGATGGATGTCGTCCTGGCGCTCGCGATCCGCCCAGACCTCTTTGACTATATTGCGCCGGTTCGACGTGACGCAGATGACGGCGTTGTTCGGGCGTGCGCTCACTCCACCCTCTATCACCGACTTGAAGGATTTGTATGTGCTCTCGTTTTCCTCGAAAGAAAGGTCGTCGATGAATAATATGAATTTGAGGCCGCGCTCCGCGACTGCCGAAAGCACTCTCGGCAGCTCCGCTATGCGGGCTTTCGGTATCGCCACCAGCTTCAGGCCGCTGCCGGCGTATTCGTTTATGAGCGCTTTGACCGAGGACGATTTCCCCGTGCCCGCGTCTCCGTACAGCAGGATATTGCTCGCGGTCAGGCCCGCCAGGAGAAATTTCGTGTTCTCCACGAGCGCGGCCGTCTGGCGCTCCACGCCTATTAGGTCGCTGAACCTTATCGGGTCTTTCGACGTGACGCCCCTGAACCCGCCGTCCCAATAGAAGCTGTCGCAGGCTTCGAGAGCCCCCGCTCCATAGGAACGATAATATGCCGCCAGCTGCACCGCGCACACGAGCTCGCCCGTGCGCGACAATGCGTCATGCACCCTGCCTCGCCTTGAGCCTTCCTTCGGCGACGCCATCAGCGACGCGATGTTGCCGCCGCCCGTCTTGCCGGCCGCAGCGGAAAACTCCCACGCGTACATTTTCTTGATCAGCGACAGTTCCTCGGAAGCGAGCTTCAGCAGCCCCGCTTCGGTTTCGGCAAGGCCGCCGATCGCGGCGAGTATGTCCTTGCTGACTGCCAGCCCTTCGAGCTTCGCGTATGCCCCGCGCTCGGCGGCGCGGCTGAAAGGATTGTCGGAGGAGCAGACCAAAGCGCAGAGGTGGTTTTGCCAGTATGTCGCCCTCACCGTTTCATGGCCGATCTCCGCGGCCATGATGCGCTGCAGCCGCGTCCAGCGAGATATGCCGCCGCCGTCCGATGGATTCTCATGCGCAGTAGGGCGGCCTGCAATGACCTGCGGCGAACCCGTTCCCGCGCCGCCCGCCGTGCTGCCCGCCGACAAATTTTCCTGCGGCGAACCCGTTCCCGCGCCGCCCGCCGTGCCGCCCGCCGCCAAATCTTCATGCGGCAAATCCGCTTCCGCGCAGTCAGCAGCGCCGTCAGCAGCGCCGCCCGAAACCAGCGCCTCGGCATGTCCTACGGCGGCGTCCTCCGCTATGTTCTCATAGAGTATCAGCTCATTTATTCTCAAACCGAGGACCTTAGTACGTATCGACCGAGCGGTAGTAGAGCGGATGCTCGCGAACCAGTTCCGCCACTATCGCTTTCGCCTTCTCCGCGTACCCCTCATCGCCCGGGTGGTCGAGCACCAGCGCCATCGCTTCGGCGGTCTGCACCATGTCGGCCTCCTTGAACCCGCGCGTCGTGAGCGCGGGAGAGCCAAGCCTGATGCCGCTCGTGACGTTCGGGCTTTCGGGGTCGTTCACTACCGAGTTTTTGTTCGTCGTTATATTGGCGTCGTCGAGCCAGCGTTCCGCGTCCTTGCCAGTGATGCCCTTGCTTCGCAAATCCACCAGTACCAGGTGGTTGTCCGTGCCGCCGGACACGAGGTCGAACCCGCGCGCCATCAGCTCGTCCGCAAGCACCGCCGCGTTCGCGACTATCTGCTTCTGATAATCCTTGAACGACGGGAGCAGCGCTTCTTTGAAGCAGACGGCCTTGCCCGCGATGATATGCTCGAGTGGCCCGCCCTGTATGCCGGGGAATATCGCCTTGTCGATGGCGGCGCCAAATTCCTCTTTCGCAAAAATCAGGCCGCCCCTCGGCCCGCGCAGCGTCTTGTGCGTGGTGCTCGTGACCACGTGCGCATGTTCGCACGGGTTGGGGTGCTGTCCGCCCGCCACCAGCCCCGCGAAATGCGCCATGTCCACCAGGAGCAGCGCACCCACCTCGTCCGCGATGCGCCTGAATTTTTCGGCGTCGATGACGCGCGGGTACGCGCTGGCCCCCGCGACGATGAGCTTCGGACGGTGCTGCTTCGCCAGCGCAGCTACGCTGTCAAAATCAATCAGCCCCGTGCTCGGGTCAAGCCCGTACGGGATAAAATTGAAATACTTGCCCGAGATATTCGCCTTGCTGCCGTGCGTCAGGTGGCCGCCGTTTTTCAGATCCATGCCGAGAACCGTGTCGCCCGGCGAGAGCAGCGCGACGTACACCGCGATGTTCGCGTTGCTGCCCGAATGCGGCTGCACGTTGCAATACTCCGCGCCGAAAAGCTTCTTCGCGCGTTCTATCGCAAGCGACTCGACCTCATCGACATGCTCGCACCCGCCGTAATATCTGCGCCCGGGATAACCCTCCGCGTATTTGTTCGTCAGCACACTGCCGCACGCCTCCATGACCGCGGGAGTCGTATAGTTCTCCGACGCAATCAGCTCCAGCTTGTGTTCCTGCCGCTCCGTTTCGCGCCGTATCATTGCGCCGATATCCGGGTCTACCGTGTCGATGTAATTAAAGTACAAATCACTCACTCCTTTGCTGCCCGCGCTCCGCATGAAGCGCCAAAATTATTATTTATTAATTATTAACCGTTAACTATATGACTGCCGGCTATTGCCGCTGCGCCGCGTAGCCTTCCGACAGCGCCTTGCCGCGCGCGAATTTGCTGAGCGGCTCCGGCTCCAGGCCGTATGATTCAGCGACCTTCCCGCCGATGCGAATCAGCTCGTCGCGGTTTCCTGAGAACATCTCGATCTCCAGCTCCTGTATCGGAGCGCGCAGGTCGCCCGCGATGATTTCGCCCGTGTCGAGCGACACCTCGCAGATGGTTCCCGAAGAATCGATTCGAAACCTTCTTCGCGTGAACACCGTCTCGAATATGAGGACAAGCGGCTGCCCCGAAAGCGCTTCGAGCATGGCCTGCCCCTCATTGCTGTCCTTGAAAATATACGGGTCGGGCGAGAGGAAGCACGAGGCGTCGGCCACGGGAACGCTGATTTCGTCCCGCGCGTAAAGTCCGGAAATGCCCATGTCGCGGTCGCGCCATTTGAGCGTGCCGACGAGACGGTCGCCCTCTTTGCGGATGCGAAACGCGATGTCGTTCTTCATGAGCAGGCGGTCGTCCGTGTCGAAATATGCCGCCTTCATAGCGATGGTGTCCGCCGAACCCTCCTCCGCCATCGACTGGAGAAACCTGTCCCTCTCTATCTTTTCAAGCAGCTCGCGGCTGCCAATCCTGTACTTCAATTCTATTTCCATGCTAACCTTGCTTTCCTCGTCAGGCTATTTTTCCGATAACCAAGCTCCCGTGAAACGATGTCGGGCCGCGTTTCCACAGAGCGGGAGCAACGCGAAACGCTATCGCTCGATCCGATAGCGTACGCAAAACCGCGCTTGCACCAGAGCGCAAGCATATAATATCGTATCACAAATGGGTCGTGAAACTCAAATCGCGTGGTCGGTCGTTTATATAATTTTACATAATTTTTATAATTAAGCAGCTGCGTTTTTTCGCGGCGGTGCGGTGATAAACAGCCCCCTGACGGTTTTTTGCTTTCTCAGCACCCTGAATATTCCGTAGGCAATCTCAAAGTCTATCATGCTGTGTACCAGCGACCCTACGCCCACGAGCAGGAACAGCGTACGGATGCCGTCGTTCGCGACGAACTCGCCCCAGCCGCCGAAATAGCGGTAGTAGAAATACACGACGACCACCTCGCAGGCGGCGTGTATCGCACCGATGAGGAACGAGAACACGTGGAAGCCCACAGGCGAGAAAGCTGTCTGCGGGCGGCGCTTCAAATAGAAGGAAGCCACGAGCGCGAACACAATATGCGACGCGGCGCGCGGCGCGACGGGTAGCGGGAACGCCGCGGCGAAGAAGCCGATGGTGGTACCAATCACGACGTATGCCGCAATGTCCGGCGCTATCAGCACGCCGAGAAATATGGCCACATGGCTTGCGAGGGTGAATGACATTGGATCGATAACTATCTTCACAGGCGATACCATCGGTATGAGTATCCCTATCGCGATGAGCAGCGCCGCCGCCGTCATGCGGTATACGCGGCTCACCTGGTTTCCCCTCTGCGCGAGTTCCTGCCCGTCCTGCTGTCTGATATTATTGCCCATGCTTCATTGCTTCCTTTCAATTAAATAATAATTCATGCTAAAACAAAATGATTGTCACGTGTCTTGACACATGACAATCATATATGATAACGCCGTACTTTGTCAACAGAAATATGGCGGCAATATGGCGAATCTGGCGGTCCGCTTATCGTGGCCTAGCGTCGTTGCGAGAAGCGCGGGCGCGGGGCTATGCCGGCTCGCTCAGACCGTATTTGACAGCAGTATCCCCATGCGCGACAGCTCCGACACTATCGCGTCGAAAACGTCACGGCTCTCGCATGAAATGGTATGCATGTGGATACCGCCCGTCAGGTCGGACAGGAGCGCGCCTTTTTCCGCATTGTCATTGCTGCCGCCTGTTTTGCCGCCGCCTGCTCTGCCGCCGCCGATGCATGTGATAAACTCGTCCACGTCCTGCGGGGTCGCCAGATTCAAAGAGCCTGTCAGATCTCCGTAGAACGGGTGAGTGACCGTGACATCCACCACCACGCCGCCTGCCCGAACTATCGCCATCAGCTCGCTGCGGGTGCGGGTGCGCGAATGCTTGACCGCCACCCTTCCCGAATACCGGCCCGCGCACGGACGCTCCATCATATACCCGCGAGCCGTCGCGATAATGCTGTGGCCCGACGCGCGCAGTATGGCCACGTCGCCCACGATGGCCTGGCGGCTCACGCCCATGCTATCGGCAAGCGCGGACGCCGACAGAGGCCGGTCGTCCGCGCTAATAGCTTCCAATATTTTTTTTCTGCGTTCAGCTCCGCTGTTATTCATGCTGACAGGGAATGACCCCTAAGCCCTAGATGCAGGCTTTGAGGGATTCCTCGAATATGTCGAGTCCGACCTTCAGCTGTTCGTCGGTCACGCAGAGCGGGCAGAGGAAACGTATGACGTTGCCGAACGTACCTGCAGATTCGAGGAGAAGCCCCTTCTCCCACGCGGCCTGCACGATCTTGCCGACGATCTCCGCGTTCGGCTCCTTGTCCGCGCCCTTGATGAACTCGATGCCCATCATCGCGCCCGTGCCGCGCACGTCGCCTACGACCTTGTATTTTTTCTTCCAGTCGTTGAAGCGCTTCATGCATGTCTTGGATATCTTCAGCGCCTTGCCTGGATAGTCGTCGCGCTGCATGATCTCAAGGACCTTGAGCGCGGCCGCGCACGAAACCGCGTTGCCGCAGTAAGTACCGCCGATGGTGCCGCCTGGCACTTTGTCCATGATGGCTTTCGATGCCACGACGCCCGAGAGGGGCATGCCGCCCGCGACCGACTTCGCGAATGTCATGATGTCGGGCGCACAGCCTTCTTCCTTATAATACTGCGAGGCAAAGAGCTTGCCGCTGCGACCGAATCCGGTCTGCACTTCGTCGGTCACGAGCAGGATGCCGTTGTCGTCGCATATCTTGCGAACGGCCTTGACCCATTCGATCGGCGCGGGGATGAAACCGCCTTCGCCCTGAACAGGCTCGAACACGATGGCCGCGACATATTTCGCGGGGGAGTGCGTCTCGAATATGGACGTGAGCTGCGACACGTAATAGTCGATCGCCGCCTTGCCCTTCAGTCCGCCCGGCGCCCTGTAGAGGTACGGGAACTCGGCCCTGTATACGCCATCCGGAAACGGACCCATGCCTGTCGCATAGGCTTTCTTGGCGGTCATGGTCATGGTCAGGGTGGTCCTTCCGTGGAACGCGCCCGTGAACACGATGATGTTCGGTCTGCCGGTCGCGCCCTTCGCGATCTTCACGGCGTTCTCATCCGCCTCGGCTCCGCTGTTAACGAACATGACCTGCTTCTTGCCGCCCTTGACCGGAGCGACCTTCGCAATGGCTTCCGCATAGTCGATGTAGGGCTTCTGCGTGGTGATGTTCATCATGGAGTGGCAGAATTTTTCCGACTGCTGCTGGATGGCTTCGATGACCTCGGGCTGCGAGTAGCCGACGTTCATGACGCCGACGCCGCCGATCCAGTCGAGGAACACATTGCCGTCTACGTCCTCGATCATCGCGCCTTCGCCGCGCTCAATGACGACGGGATAGATCGACTTGATGGCAGCAGGAACTATGTCCGCGCGCCTGGCCAGCACCTTCGCGGCCTTGGCTCCGGGCAGCTTGGTTTTTACTTGTGGGAGAGAATCTCTTAGTGACATCTTATTACCTCCTAATGATGGAAACTGTAGTTAAACTTTCGCGTAAACTTTCGCGATTCCATTATATTAACTTGTGAAGCCATACGCAACGGATTTGTGAATTTCGCGATAAAGTAATATTATTCTGACAACTGTGGATTCGATGGCCATGCCTTCGCCATATGACTCGTCAGGTCGCTTTTTATGTTGGCCTGTACGTAGCGCAGAGCCTCCATGTATCTCCCCATGTCTATGCCTGTTTCCACTCCCATGCCGCACAGCATGTTCAGCACGTCCTCTGTGGCGGTGTTGCCTGCCGCGCCGGGCGCGAAGGGACATCCACCCAGCCCGCCTATGGAGGCTTCGAATTTTTCTATTCCGTTCAGCATTCCGGCATAGGTGTTCGCCACGCCAATGCCCCTCGTGTCGTGCAGGTGCAGAGCGATGGGACAGCGGCCGCCCACCTCTTTCAGTGCCGCGCGCGTCAGCGAATCGACCGACAGCGGGTCGGCCACGCCTACGGTGTCGCATAGCACGATTTCGCGCACACCTATATCAAGTGCCTTCGCCACGAGTGACAGCACGTCTTTTTCGGGCACCTTGCCCTCGAACGGGCAGCCGAGCGCGGTCGCGATATCAAGTCTGACCGCAAGGTTCGGAAACGACACCGCTATCTCGCGCAGGGCGGCAAGCGACTCTGCCACGCTGCGGTTCACGTTCGCCTTGTTGTGCGACTCGCTTGCGGATATGACTATGCTCACCGTCGTTATGCCACACCGTACCGCGCTCTCCGCGCCGCGGGCGTTCGGGACCAGGGCTATGAAATGCATGCCCTGACGGTTTCCGTACTTGCCTATTATTGCCGCGGCCACCTCGGAAGCGTCCGCCATCTGCGGAATGGCTTTCGGGTTCACGAAGGAGGTAATCTCCACATCCTTTACGCCTGACTCGATTATTTTCTCTATCGATTTTATCTTGACCTCCGTGGGAATAAAATCGGGCAGGTTCTGAAACCCGTCCCGCGGACCGACTTCAACAATGGTCACATTATTCGGCAATCCGTTCATATTGTTCCGTCCTCCATGAGTTTGTCGATTTCCTCGTCGCCAAGGCCGAGCAGCCCGCTATACACCTCGCGGTTGTGCTGGCCGAGATCCGGCGCGGGGAAGCGCGGGCCTGCTTCGGTTTCGCTCATCTTGAAATGCGAGCCCGTCACGCGCAGCTTGCCGACGCGCGGGTATTCCATCTCAGGGAACATATCGCGATCCCCCGCGATATGCGGGTCGTCGGCTACCTGCGCGATATCGTAGATGGGCGCGGCGGGGCAGCCGTTATCGAGTAATAAATCCACGAGCTCCTTCGCGTCCATCGTGTGCGTCCACTCACTGACGATGGGGCGGATAAGCGCGTGGTTCTCGACGCGCAGCTTGTTGGTTTCCATGCGCGGGTCTGAGATCAGCTCCTCTCTGCCCATGAGTCCGCATATGATGCGCCATATCTTGTCGTTCGCGCAGCCTATCACGACCGTGCCGCCGTTCTTCGTTCCGAACGTGTCGTAGGGATAGGTGGATTCGTACCTGTTGCCAATCCTTTCGGGCAGTCTGCCGCCCGCGAGATATATCTGGTTGATTATCTGCATGCTCGACACGAGCGTGTCCACGAGCGCGATGTCCACCTTTTGCCCGATGCCCGTAACGTCCCTGTACCTGCATGCCGCGATGATGCCGCAAGCGAGGGACAGCCCTGCCATCGTATCCGAGATGGGGCCGCCCGTGCGCGTCGGCTCACCGTCAGGCCACCCTGTCACGCTCATGATGCCGCTCATGGCCTGACCGATGATATCGTATCCGGCGCGTTTGCTGTAGCGCCCCGAATGCCCGAAGCCCGACACGCAGCCGTAGACCAGACGGGGGTTGACCTCTTTTAGTTCATCGTAACCCAAGCCCAGTTTCTCCATCGTTCCCGGCCTGTAATTTTCCACAAGCACATCCGCCTTCTTGATGAGTTTCAGGAAAAGCTCCTTGCCGCGCTCGGATTTCAGGTTCAATGTGATGCCGCGTTTGTTGCGGTTCATGTTCTTGAAATAGACGCTCTCGTCCCCTACAAACGGCGGGAACGCGCGGCTATCGTCGCCAACGTTCGGGATCTCCACCTTGATAACGTCCGCTCCCATATCCGCCAAAATCATCGTGCAGTACGGCCCTGCCAATATCCTCGACAGATCCACCACCGTCAAACCTTCCAATGCGCGTGCTATCATAGTTCGTTCTCCTTCCTGTTGCGGACGGCTTTCATATATCCCACGAGCCCGCCGCCCTCTATCAGCTCAAAGATATGTTCGGGAATCCTGCTGCACCCGTATTTTTCGCCTTTAGTCATGTTGGATATCGTGCCCGCCGCGATATCTATCTCTATTTCGTCGTCCTCTGCAATGCGGTCCGCTTCCGCGCATTCTATGGCGGGGATGCCCAGGTTGATGCAATTGCGGTAGAATATCCGCGCGAAAAACACCGCGACGACCGCTTCGATGCCCAGGTATTTCAGTGTGAGCGGAGACGTTTCGCGGCTTGAACCCGAACCAAGGTTTTCGCCCGCGACAAAAATGCTGTGCGTTCGCGCCTTGGTGTGGAAATTCGGGTCAACCGCGCTCATGGCGTATTCGGCCGCTTCCTCTATCGGCAGCTCCATGAACTGCGGCGGCGAGATGATGTCCGTATTGATGTTGTCGCCGTATTTCAGCACTTTCCCGCTGATTGTTCTATTCATTTTCTTCCCTCGTATATGTGCGGCATATGCCGGATTCGGCTGATACCTCGCGCGGGTCGGTAATCCTGCCTGTCAGCGCGGCGGTCGCCACGGAGAGCGGCGAAGCCAGATAGATTTCGGCTTCCTTGCTGCCCATGCGCCCGATGAAATTTCTGTTGCTGGACGATATGCAGACCTCGCCCGCGCCGAGCAGTCCTGAGTGAAGCCCGACGCATACGCCGCATGTCGGTGCCAGAATCGTAGCACCCGCTTCCGCCAGCGTCTGCAATATCCCGTCGCGTGACGCGCGTTCCCATGTCTCCTGCGACGCGGGGGACACGAGGAAGCGTATGCCGCCTGCAATCCTGCGCCCCTTCACAAACTCAGCCGCCGCTTTCAGGTCGCTGTACCTGCCGCCCGTGCATGAGCCGAGATACGCCTGGTCTATTTTTGTGGCTTCGATGTCCTCTATCCGTATGACGTTGTCCACGCTGTGCGGACACGCGACCATCGGCGTGAGCGCGGAGGCGTCCTTGACCAGCGTGCGTTCGAACGAGGCGTCCGCGTCGCTGTTTAGCGCGCACGCGGCAAGCTCATCCCGCGTCCGCGCCGTACGTCCCGCGAGAAATCCCGCCGCCTTGTCGTCGTATTCCATCATCCCCGCTTTCGCGCCCATCTCCACCGCCATGTTTGTTATCGCCATGCGCTCGTCCACGGAGAGGTTCGATATCGCTTCGCCCACGTACTCGACCGCCTTGTATGTCGCGCCCGCGTGACCAATCTCGCGGATGGTTTCGAGCGAGATATCCTTGGCCATTACTCCGGCGTTCAGGCTGCCGCCCCACACCACGCGAATCGTTTCGGGTACGCGTAGCCAGGTCTGACCCGTGACAAGAACGCCGAGCATTTCTGTCGAACCGACGCCTGTGGCGAAAGCACCGAGCGCACCGCCCATGCAGGTGTGCGAATCCGTGCCGAGCACCACCGTGCCCGGCAGGACAAAACCTTTCTCCGCCATTATCTGGTGACACGGGCCAACAAATTCATAATAATTATTGATGCCGTGCATGGCGGCCCATTCGCGCGTAAACTTCACAATCTCAGCTTGTTTCACGCTGGCGGGCGGCGTGTAGTGGTCGGATATGATGGCGACCTTGTCCGCGTCCCATACCTTGTCGCCAAACTCCATCAGTCCTTCCGCTATCTCGACGCGAGGCCCGAGGATATCGTCCATCATTGCCATGTCCACGTTCACCCACAGTATGTCGCCCGCGGACGCTTCGCTCACTCCGGCTGCCCTGGCGAGTATTTTTTCCGACATTGTTTTTCCCATAAGCTAATCCTTTTTGCTAATCTGCCGCCCTGCTATTTCCGCACCGGCCGACATGGTTCGACTCATATCTGACTACGCGCCGGCCGCCAGCCGCGAAGCCTGCACGAATACCGTGCCTTCCATTATCTTTCGCGCTGTGCGGCCGACCGCGATTTTATCGATAACCACTTCGCCGCCTTCCGTGTGGCATGACTTGTCAACGTCTATCACGCCGCCCGGATGCCCTATCCTTAAAACTTCGGCATCTGCCGCGCTCTGCCGCATGACCCTGTTCACGATGCTGCCAGGAACCATCGCCGCCGCCGCCGTACAAACCGTCCCCGTGATGGGGTACGTCTTGTGCGTGTGCAACATGAAAAGCAGGCGCGACACCACATCGACATCACCCGCGTCTACCGACGTGCCGTTCGGCGCATCGTATGAAGCGGGCTTTGATATGATGGCGAAGAATGGATTGTAGGGGCTGAGTTCCGCGGCCTTTTCAGGGCTTTCGACAAGCCCGAATATGACGGCGGCTCTCGACCTGATTTTTTCTATCGTCGCCATGAGCGCCGCGTTGGACTCTATTTCCTGCGGAGTTTCTGTTCCTACCATGCCGAGCGACGCCGCCTCAATGAACACGAGCGGATTGCCCGCGTCAACCAGCGAAACCTCGTACTCGCCTTCGTCTGTGTCAATGGTGTCAGTCGCGTTACCCGTAGGCAGAAGCCTGCCTGTGAACGCGCCGATGGAGTCGGACCAGTCTATCGCGATGCGCGCGCCCGCGCTCGGTACGCCGTCTATCTTGTAATCGCCGTCTATCACCGCGCGCCCATTTTTCACGGGCACCTCCGCTCGCAGCATCTTACCGCTGTTCGTCATATGTATGCGCACAGTCGTGACCGGCTCTCTTGCTTCTATTATTCCCGCGTCTATGGCGAACAGGCCGACCGCCGACGAGATGTTCCCGCAGTTGCCCTTATAGTCGATGAACGCCGCGTCCATAGACACCTGCCCGAAGGTGTAGTCCACGTCCGCGCCGGAGACAGACGGCGGCCCTATTATCGCGAGCTTGCTGGTCAGCACGTCCGCGCCGCCAAGTCCGTCAATCTGCCTGACATCGGGGCTGCCGAATATGGCCAGAATAATGCTGTCGCGCAGCACCTGATCCTTCGGAAGCTCGCTGTCCAAAATGAATATGCCCTTGCTGGTTCCACCGCGGACGATGGAGCATTTGATTGGTATGGTTTCCTGATTCATCGCTAAAACACCTCTCGTGCCAATTCACGCATTCTCGCGCAACGCTCACGCCTGCTTCTTCGCAACACCTGCGGCGCAACGCTCGTGCCTGTTTCTTCGCAACACCTGCGGCGCAACGCTCGTGCCAACAAACAAAATATCAGGCAGAATACGCCTGCACATATCCTGCCGTTAGGAGGAGAGAGAATATGAAATAATCCTCTCGGCTATGAATATTAGCAAGCGCTATGCCATTCGGGAGATGATACGCGGGCGATTTGGAACAGCGGGGATTTACATTATTTTATCGGCGTAAGGCAAGCGTAAGGCAGGCGGATGACGCTAAAAGGATTCACATATCGGATATTTGTTTTCAATTCTGAAATCGCGGAGTGTCTTTTTGATTTTTTTATAACAAAAACAGCGGCGAAACATTCGCTTCACCGCTTGAAAATTTCTGACCGGATGCCCCTCACCGACTAGCCGGATATGACCCGAATCACTGCGGCCGGCTAGCTGAGATCGCGCTCCGCTGTTACCGCCGCTATCGCGCCGTCGGCAGTGGCTGTTACCACTTGGCGCAGGTCCTTGACCCTGACATCGCCCGCCGCGTAGACGCGTGGCGCGCTCGTCCGCATGTCGCAGTCCGTCACGATATAGCCGCCGTCCATTTCGACCACTCCCGCGAACGCACCCGTCTGCGGCCTGTTGCCGACGAAGATGAACACGCCCATAGCGCTATCGCCTTCGGAGGGTTTCAGCTCACGCACCTCGCCCGTCTTGACGTTCTCCGTCACCAGCGCGTTCAGCAGCATCTCGCCCTTTATCTCTTTCACCACCGTGTCAAACATGAACTCGATGTTCTCTGTGGCGCGCGCCTTGTGCTGCGTGGAGAGCGTGGCGCGAAGCTCGTCGCGCCGGTGAATGATGACAACCTTCCTCGCGAATTTCGCCAGGTGCAAGGCTTCCTCGACCGCCGACTCGCCGCCGCCCACCACGTAGACATCCATCCCTCTGAAGAAAGGCCCGTCGCAGGTCGCGCAGTAAGACACGCCCCTGCCCGTGAAGCTTTCCTCGCCTATGACGCCGAGCGTCTGCGGCACGCTGCCCGTCGCGATGATGACCGCCCTGGCGCGGTATTCAGCGCCGCCCGCCACGACCTTTTTCGTCTCGCCCGAGAAATCGACTTCCGTCACCTCGCCGAACGCTTCGTCGTACCCGAACGACTTCGCCTGCTCCGCCAGGCGCGCGGCGAACTCCGCGCCACTCTCGCCCTTGATGCCGCCCGGGTAATTCTCTATGCTAGCCGTGATGAGTATCTGCCCGCCCGCCGCGCCTTTCTCGATGACCAAGGTGCTGAGCATGGCGCGGCGCGCGTAGATGGCGGCCGACAACCCGGCCGGCCCGCCGCCTATGATAATGATGTCGTAGATTCCGTTATTCTCCATCGCAGTTTCCTCTCTCGTAATCAGCCGATCAGCGGCAAATTCCTAGCCGCGCGCCGTCCTATTTCCTCACAGCTCGAACCACGCGAATCGGTCGTCTGGCAGACGGGTCGCTACCCGCGAGATGTTTATCAGGTGCTTGTAGGTCAGGTTTTCCGAAATGCTGTTGTTGCCCCAGCTGCCGCAGCCCAGCGTGTTCGTGGGCGCCAGGCCGTTGTAGAACGAGCCGCCGGCATTCGTCGCGCAGCACTGGTTCACGAGGATGCGGCTCACTGGCAGGTGTGTGCCCGCGTACTCGATATGCGCTTCGTCGCCCGTGTGCAGGCTGACGCTGTGGCCCTTCCCCTCGTATTCGAGGTTCGCTTTCGCTATCGCTACGGCTTCGTCGAAGGTTTCGTAGGGGTAGAGCGAAATGACGGGGCACATCTTCTCTCCGGATAGCCTGTCGGCCGCGCCCGCGCCGTCAGCGAACACGGCGATGACGCGCGTGTCCGCGGGGATGCCCGCCATAGAATTCGCGGCGGCTGGGCCGTTCGCATTCGCGGTTTCGGCGAGCCCCGCCGCCGCAGCGACCGCCTGCGCGGACTGGCCCACGAGATGGCGGTTCATGCCGTCCTCCGTGAACAGCGCGTCGCGCAGCGATGAAACCGCTTCGGGGTCGCGCGGCAGGCAGGCCGCGCGGTTCGCGGCGAGCGCGTCGATAAGCTCGCCTTCCATCTCGGCGGGGAAAATTATCGACTGCTCGGCGGCGCAGATAATGCCGTTGTCGAAGGCGCGGCCGTCCACTATCATGGGTACGGCTTCCGTCAGATCCGCGTCCCTGCCGATAATGCACTGCACGTTGCCCGCGCCGACGCCGAGCGCGGGCTTGCCGCTCCGGTACGCCGCTTTGACCATGCCCATGCCGCCCGTCGCTATTACTACATCGGCCGATGCTATCAGCTCCTGCGTGTTATCGCGGGACTGCTCGCCGATAATCTGTATGATGTGTTCGGGCGCTCCTACGCCTTTCAGTCCGGCCTTCATCAGCTCGACGGCGCGCGTGCTCGCGCGGACCGCGCGGTGGTGCGGCGTGATGACGATGGCGTTTCGCCCTTTCAGCGAGAACATGGCGTTGCCCATGGGCGTGACTATGGGGTTGGTCACGGGCGTGATGGCGGCAACGACGCCGACCGGCTTCGCTATCTCCGTGACGCCTACAGCTTCGTCGCGCCCAATGACACCCACGCTTTTTTTCGTGCTGAGGTCCGCGGCTATCATCCGCGCCTTGTTCCTGTTTTTCGCAAACTTGTCCTCTACGACGCCCATGCCCGTCTCGTCCACGGCAAGACGCGCCAAATCCTCCGCGTTGTCGTAGATAGCCTTTGCCACGGCGTTCACGGCGCGGTCGGCCTCCGCCTGCGACCAACGCTCGGCCTCTGCCTGCGCCGCCCTCGCCCTATCGATATATCCCTGTATGTACTCGCTCATTTACTCTCCTGTCTTGGCGCACCAGGCGAACCGCTACAGTCGCCGTCGCGCCAGGCGGCCCCGATGCGCGAACCCGCGCAAAAACAAAGGCCCTACCAACTATTGTTATGAATTATTCCTATCATTATATTGTAACCTATCGCGCCGCCAAGAAACAGAGCGAAATCGAAGTAAGCGCTTATTAAAGCACCCCGCCGCAAACACCGGCCGCCGGACACCAAAACGGGAGAGGATTGCCCTCTCCCGCCTCGGCGAAAAATGAAAAAGTTAAACTTTGGGTTTGCTGATAATATGTTATTTGTTGATGTTGTCCACCAGGTTCTGCGGCAGTTTTTCGAAGTGGTCGAACTGCATTACGTACACGCCGCGGCCCTGCGTTTTCGAGCGCAGGTCTGTGGCGTAGCCGAACATCTCCGACAGCGGCACGAAGCCCCTGACTATGGCCGCTCCGCTCTGCATGTCCGAACCTTCTATGCGGCCGCGCCGCGAGCTCACGTCGCCAATCACGTCGCCCATATGCTCCTCGGGCACGGTGACCTCGATTTTGAATATCGGCTCTAGCAGTACGGGATTCGCCTTCTTCGCGGCTTCGCGGAACGCCATCGACGCCGCTATCTTGAACGCCATCTCGGACGAGTCCACCTCGTGGAACGAGCCGTCGTAAAGCTCGATGCCCACATCGACCACCTGATAGCCCGCGAGCGGACCGTTCTGCATGGCTTCCTTGATGCCTTCTTCTATCTTCGGTATGAACTCCTTCGGAATCGCGCCGCCGACGATGCTGTTCTTGAACTCGAAGCCTTCGCCCGGCTCGCGCGGATAGAGCTTTATCTTCACGTGGCCGTACTGTCCGTGTCCGCCAGACTGCTTCGCGTATTTGTGATCCACATCGGCGGAGCCGGTAACTGTTTCCTTGTACGATACCTGCGGCTTGCCGACATTCGCTTCGACCTTGAACTCGCGCATGAGCCTGTCCACGATAATCTCGAGGTGCAGCTCGCCCATGCCCGCTATGATGGTCTGGCCTGTATCCTCGTTCGTATATGTGCGGAACGTCGGGTCTTCCTCGGCGAGCTTCGCGAGGGCCGCGCCCATCTTGTCCTGTCCTGCTTTCGTCTTTGGCTCGATGGCGATTTCGATAACCGGATCCGGAAAATCCATCGATTCCAGTACCACCCTGTGCTTTTCGTCGCAGAGCGTGTCGCCCGTAGTGGTCTCTTTCAGCCCAACCGCCGCCGCGATATCGCCCGCACACACTTCTTCGATTTCCTCGCGCTTGTTCGAGTGCATCTGGAGTATGCGCCCGACGCGCTCCTTCTTGTCGCGCACCGAGTTGTAGACGTACGAACCCGATTTGAGCGTTCCCGAATAGACGCGGAAAAACGCGAGCTTCCCGACGAACGGGTCAGCCATGATCTTGAATGCCAGCGCAGCGAAATGCCCGTTGTCGTCCGCGGCTCGCTCGACTGTCTCGCCGTTCTTCGGGTTTTCGCCCGTGATGGCAGGGATGTCAAGCGGCGATGGCAGATACTCGACAACCGCGTCGAGCAGAAGCTGTACGCCTTTGTTCCTGTACGCGCTGCCGCACAGCACGGGGTAAAGCGAACCTTCTATGGTCATCTTGCGAAGCGCCGTCTTTATTTCTTTCACGGTCAGCTCCTCGCCCTCGAGGTACTTCATGAGAAGCTCCTCGTCGGACTCGGCAACCGACTCCAACAGGTGGTGGCGCCATTCGTCCGCCTGAGCCTTAAGCTCCGCAGGGATCTCCTCGGTCACGTATTCGGTTCCGAGATCGTCCTTGTAGACTTTCGCGTTCATCTCGATGAGGTCAACAACCCCAGTGAACGTGTCCTCCGCGCCTATAGGAAGGTGTATCGGTACGGCGTTCGCCTTCAGCCTGTCCTTCACCATGTCCACGACACGCAGGAAGTCCGCGCCCATTATATCCATCTTGTTAACGAAGATGATCCTCGGCACTCCGTATTTCTCGGCCTGCCGCCAAACCGTCTCGGACTGCGGCTCGACGCCGCCCTTGGCGCAGAGCACAGTCACGGCCCCGTCCAGTACGCGCAGGGAACGTTCCACCTCTACGGTGAAGTCCACGTGACCCGGCGTGTCAATGATGTTGATGCGAACGTCCTGCCACTGCGTTGTCGTCGCGGCGCTCGTTATCGTGATGCCGCGCTCCTGCTCCTGCTCCATCCAGTCCATTACCGCCGCGCCTTCGTGGACCTCGCCCATCTTGTGCGTGCGGCCCGTATAGAAAAGGATGCGCTCCGTCGCGGTGGTCTTGCCGGCGTCGATGTGGGCCATGATACCAATATTTCTTGTTTTCTCAAGAGAAAATGCTCTGCTCATATTATTCCTATCTTTTTCCTACTACATTCCAATTCCTGTACAATTCAATTTCCAATACAATATATATACCCATTTTCCTGCGGTTTAATCATGAAATAATTATTTATTATTTTTTTGCATCCGAATGGATATGTGGCAACCCCGTCAGTATTGCTGTTCTTGCTCCCGAGCTGAATGCCTCACGTTAACTGACCGGCGTTTCCCTAAGAAAACGCTCTCCGCAATGCCGTCTGCGCCCTGCGAAGCATTGCGGAAAGCGTGCGTTTCATCACCAGCGATAGTGGGCGAACGCGCGGTTCGCTTCCGCCATGCGGTGCGTGTCCTCTTTCTTCTTGACCGACGCGCCGGTGTTGTTCGATGCGTCCATCAGCTCTTTCGCAAGGCGGTCGGACATCTTCTTCTCGCCGCGCGCCCTCGTGTAGGTCGTGAGCCAGCGCAGTCCCAGCGTCTGCTTCCTGTCGGGCCTGACTTCCATCGGGACCTGATAGTTCGCTCCGCCAACGCGCCGCGCCTTTACTTCAAGCACGGGCATGATGTTGTTCATCGCCTTTTCAAATATTTCGAGTGGGTTTTCGTCCGTCGCTTCCTTGATTTTGTCGAAAGCGTCGTAGACGATGCGCTGCGCCGTGCCCTTCTTGCCGTCCAACATGATGCTGTTGATGAGCTTCGTGACTGTCACGCTCCCGTATACGGGATCAGGCAGAACTTCGCGCTTGGGTATATTGCCTTTTCTTGGCATAGTAATCCTTCCCTTCTGTCTTGCTTGTTATTTTTCCGTATCTTGTGCGAACACCGCACTCGCTTCTCGTTGCGTACATCAGTACGCGCCTCGTCGCTCGCTTGCGTTCGCGCAACCTACGAAAAAATTCCCGCGCAAGACATGTTTCTAACTTAGTGTTTCTCGTATTCGCGGCCTTATCAGCCGCAAGGTACTCACCGGTACCGGTCCGGTGTTATGCCGCGGTCTTGTTACTGTTCGTTCTTAATTGTATATAAAACAACGGCACGATATTAAGTTGTGGGCCTATTTTTTCGGCCGTTTCGCCCCGTATTTTGAACGGGCCTGATTGCGGTCTGCCACGCCGGACGTGTCGAGGATGCCCCTGATGATGTGATAACGCACACCGGGAAGGTCCTTGACCCTGCCGCCCCTGATCATGACCACGCTATGCTCCTGCAAATTGTGGCCGATGCCCGGGATATACGCGATGACCTCAATACCGTTTGAGAGCCTGACGCGCGCTACTTTGCGGAGCGCCGAGTTCGGCTTCTTCGGCGTGACCGTCTTTACGGACGTGCACACGCCGCGCTTCTGCGGCGAACGGTCATCCGTCGGGCGGCGCTTGATGGTGTTGAACCCTTTCAAAAGCGCTGGCGCCGTGGACTTCTTCACCGAGCTTTGCCTGCCCTCTCGTAC
>JAIRPQ010000090.1 GCA_031256875.1 Eubacteriales Family XIII. Incertae Sedis bacterium
GCACCCCTTGCGCCCGTATGCTGTGTAGTGGTGCCATCGCCCCAGTTAATAGTCCAGTCGAAATTCTGGTTGCCTGTGACATTGCCGCCCGTAGGCACAAGGTAGCTTTCGTTATTGCTAGTAGTCTTGACCCTGAGAATCAGCTGCTCTACGGTATCGGCGGGGGACACAGATTTGGTCTTGGCGGCGGAGTCGGTGGAGACGCCCGCGCCGTTGCTGTTATCGGCATCGCTGCCAGTAGCGGCAGGGCTATCAGTAATGGCTGGGTTAGTCGTAGTCGAATCCGCGTTATCGCCATTGCTGTCAGTGGTGGCTGAGCCGGTCGTAGCCGAATCCGAGTTATCGTTACCGCTATCGTCATTGCGACCAACACTATCGCCATTGCTGTCAGTAGTGGCTGAGCCGGTCGTAGCCTGACCGCCCGCAACCGCGCCGTCGGAAGTGACAGCGGCATCGGTTACGCCACTATTATTATCGCCGTTGCCGGCCGGCACCGTATCCGCGGAGACAGGCACCGCGGTTAACACCATTATCGCCGTCAGCAGCGCGACAAAGCCACGCCGCGCCAAAAAGCGCGCTCGCGAAACATGCCAAAGCCGTGTACGCGAAAACTGCGAACGCAAAGAGCTCGCGCCCGAAAACACCCTCAAATTTTCCATAATACTACCTTTATAATTTCCCTTCTTTCGTCACTGCCCCTCTGCATTAGTCAACTACCCTGCCGCCAAAAACACGGAAGCAGGGCGAAAGGCAAACGCCGACAAGCCGGCGCCCGCGGATTTCTATCCCCCTAAATCTAACATCTTTCATTTTCGCGTAATACGCACCAAAACGAATTTTCCAAAGTCGCGCGAAATATACACGCCTGATTGCGGTTTTGCATATTCCATGCTATACTGTCCATGTGTTTAGACTTCGTTTGCGAAGCAAGAACAGAAAGGTCGGTGAGCTGCGTGAATCAAAAGGTTCAGCGGGAATTGGATTTAATCAAGGAAAGCATATTGAAAACCGTTTCGGCAGAAGCGATTTACCTGTTCGGCTCATATGCTTACGGAACCCCAAGCGCGGAAAGCGATATTGATATCTATGTTGTTGTTCCTGATATTGACATCGACTTAGTCGATACCCGCGCCGAAATCCGCCACAAGCTCTGGCGCAAGCAAACGATGCCTTTGGATTTGCTCATCGGCAAATCCAGTGTTTTTAATCGCAGAAAGCAGGGTCCGACACTGGAAAGAGCTATCGCACAGAAGGGAAAGATTATATATGGATCCTGATTTTGCCTACGAGTGGTTTCAATATGCCGATACGGACTTGCTCTCCGCTGAGCATCTGCTAACCCTACACCCTAGGCCATTTGAACTCATATGCTATCTTTCGGAACAGTCTGCCGAAAAGTTTCTAAAAGGTTATCTCGTTCATAAAGGCATGGAACAGCCGCCAAAAATTCACGAGCTGAACCGCCTTTGCGCCCTATGCCTGCAATACGATGAACGGTTTGCCGAAATAGAGAAGCAATGCAACGTATTGACTGATTACGGCGTTCAACCGCGCTACCCTCACGAAATGCTAATAGAGGAACACCATATGGAACAGGCGCTTGATTATAACCGCCAAATTCGGGATTTTGAGCCAATTCAAGCGGCAAAGCGGGAAATAGAGCAGGAATTAGAGAAGAATTTGGAATCAAAATCTGAACAAGGCACATAAAGCAGAGGGGCGGTCCCTCTGCATTCCTAATACGCACCAAAACGAATTTTCCAAAGTCGCGCGAAAAGTCCCCGCGCCCTGGCATTCGTTTTTATAGTATAATTATTTCAGGTGACATCATGAGCATGAGATTGTACGCAACTTTATACCACGGCACGAACGCATCGTTTGACGAAGTGGATTTATCTTATGGTCAAAACGAGGGGCTCGAATTTGGTACGGGGTTTTATGCGACACCCGATTTTGGCATTGCCGAAGAATATGCGCGAGTGGCCTTTGTCGACAATGAAATTGACGAGGTATATATTCATGAGTTTGAGTTCGATTATGATGAAGCTTGCAAGCATTTGAGCTTTGCTGATTTTAGTACGCCAAGCTTGGAATGGTACCATTTTGTCCGCGCCAATTTACGCGGCGAACCTGTACAGGAATATGATTTTGTGTGTGGACCGCTGGAAGATGGAAAGGCATGGAATTTGTTGAACCTTGCCGAAAAAGGCGAATTGGAGTTATCAGAAGCGATAGATATTATCTCGTTATTCGAATTGCCGTTACAGATTGCAATAAAGACAGAAGCGGCAAAAACCTATTTGAAGAAAAGCGACAACGTAATTATTCTAAAAAAGGAGCGGAAATGAGTTCGATAGACAAATTTATCGATTATGTAATTGAATCATACGCGGCTTCCACGGGAAAGTCCGTGGACGAAGTTCGAGGCGTTTTCGTTTCGCGCGGCGTCAATGATATCATCCGTCGCTGCCCCTCGCCGTTCATTAGCCACGGGCAGGCATGGCGAAACAAGATGATAGAAAAGCAACTGGCGCACACGGATTTCTAAGGCGACCGCGATAAGGCGAGCAGCAATTCAGCACCAACTCGGCAACGAATTTCCGAAAATTAGATGGGCAGTTCCTCTGCTTTTCGCGAAGCACCAGATGAAAACAGCACCCGCGTTAACCACGGATGCTGTGATATTCGTTGGAGTGCTCCTTTGACGATTCTTTCGTAACGCCCGGCCTCTCCTGCTAATAATATAACATGCCTATCTTTCGATTTCAAACAACTGGCGCATACGGATTTCTAAGGCGACCGCGATAAGGCGAGCAGCAATTCAGCACCAACTAGGCAACGAATTTCCGAAAAGCCGAGGGGCAGTCCCTCTGCATTCTTGTCCGACGTTATTTTTTATGAGGCAACGCGGTTCTGAATGTGCCATGAATGTGCTATTATGGTGGTATAGAAATAGCGGTATGGAATTTGTGGCGGCATGGAGATATATCAATGAAGATAATAGCATATGACCTCGGCACGGGCGGGGTGAAGGCATCGCTCTATGACGAGGGGCTTGCGACCATCGCAAAATCCTTCATCGAATACGGTACTTACTACCCCGCACCCATGCTGCACGAGCAGCGTCCGGCGGACTGGTGGGACGGCGTGTGCGCGTCCACGCGAAATCTGCTCGAAAGTTCGGGCGTGGAGGCGCGCGACGTGGGCTGCGTGGCGCTCTCGGGACACAGCCTTGTTTCCGTGCCCATCGGCGCGGACGGCACGGCTCTGATGGACTGCGTACCCATCTGGTCAGACGGCAGGGCAGCGGACGAAGCCGCGGAATTTTTTCGCCGTATAGACGAGCGGCAGTGGTATATGGAGACGGGTAACGGATTCCCGACATATACATATCCATTATTCAAGCTAATGAACATGAAAAAAAACGAGCCCGATGTCTTTGCGAAAACACGCAATGTGCTGGGTTCGAAGGATTATATCAACTACCGTCTGACGGGCGGGATGGCGACCGACCATTCGTATGCTTCGGGCAGCGGCGGTTACAGCCTGAAGGCTTCGGCGCTCCTCCGCGAATACTGGGACGCGGCGGGCATAGACCCGAACATATTTCCTGACATCGTGCCGTCTCACACCGCTATTGGGCGCGTGACGGAAGCCGCCGCGAGGGAAAGCGGTCTGGCGACGGGGACGCTGGTGGCATGCGGCGGCGTAGACAATGCGTGCATGGCTCTGGGCGCGGTCGGCCCGTCCGAGGGCAGGGTATTCCTGTCGCTCGGCTCCTCCAGCTGGATTCCCGTCAATTCCCGCGAGCCGATTCTCGACTTCGACAAGAAGCCCTATGTGTTCAGGCATATAGCCGAAGACGTTTTCTCCTCGGCGTTCTCCATATTCTCAGGCGGCAGCAGCCTGAAATGGGTGCGCGACAGCATCTGCGACGAGCTCGCCGCAGACCCCGCGGCATACAGGCTCATCGACGAGCTCGCCGAAAAATCGCCCGTCGGCGCGGGCGGCATATTCTTCAACCCGAGTCTCGCGGGCGGAACATCGCAGGACAAAAGCGTGAACATCAGGGGTGCATACATCGGCCTTCATCTCGGCACGACAAAGCCCGACCTCGCGAGGGCCGCGCTCGAAGGCATAGCCATGAACCTGAAAATGTCCTATGATTTCATGAAGCAAAAGGCCGACCTGGGCGATAGCCTTCTGATAACAGGCGGCGGATCGAAAAGCGGATTCTGGATGCAGATGTTCGCCGACGTGTTCGGCATCGAAACCATCAAGACAAATATAGACCAGGATGCCGCGTCTATTGGCGCGGCCGCCATAGCCGCGCGCGCCGTCGGTCTCTGGGATAGCTACGGCGGCATCGACGCGCTGCACCATGCGGAAACAGTCTGCCGCCCCGACCCTGAGCGCACGGCGGCGTACAGAGCTATTATTCCAAAATTTGAAATAATAGCCAATGCGCTCGCGGACATCGGCGATGCCCTCGCGAGGGCGGACGATGCGAACCCGTACACTGGCGATGCGCCGCTCCCCGCCGCCGCCAAGTGTGGCGAATCTGGCCATGCGTTGAATGTCGACGCGCCGCTCCCCGCACCCAAGGCGGTGGTATTCGACATGGACGGGCTGATGTTCGACTCCGAGCGTTTAGCGCGAGAGGGATGGGGCGACGTGGCGAAGCGCCATGGCATAGACATTCCGGCGTGGTTGATCGACAGGACGATGGGGCTGAAATGCTCCGAAATCAGGTCGCTGTTCCAGGAGCATTTTGACGGTGCGGGCATAGATGCCGACGCAAAGACCCTCCACATGGAGCGCAACGAACTGCTGCTGGAGAGGGTGGAGCGCGAAGGCGCACCCGTGAAGTCGGGGCTGTTCGGGCTGCTTGCGCATATTCGCGGGAAGGGACTGCGCACCGCCGTTGCGTCCGCAGCCAGCCCGAAGCGCGTGGAGACAATGCTGAGAAAGTCGGGGCTGACAGATGCGTTCGACACCGTTGTGACCGGCGGCGATGTCGCGAACGGCAAGCCGGATCCCGAAATATTCCTGACGGCGGCGGCGCGCCTGGGGCTTTCGCCGAAGGACTGCCTGGCTCTGGAAGACTCCGCAAACGGGGTGCAGGCGGCCGCCGCCGCAGGGATGCCTGTAGTCATGATACCTGACAGCATAGAACCCACGGAAGAAATCCGCGCATTGGCGTACATGGTACTGCCGACCCTGAACGACGTCATCCCACTCATCGAATAAGCCGGAACACCGACCGCCTACATATTGCCTACCGACTGATTCGCCCAAGACAACGCATGCCGCCCGCCTATTGCCTACCGACTGATTCGCCCAAGACAACGTAGGCCGCCGACGGGCTTTCCCGTGTCGGGCAGGCCGCCTATTATCCTACTGATTGCATCTCCCGCGACGCCATTACCAAAGCCCCATATGTATGCCGTAGCGCGTATCGATCAGATACCAGCTGAGTACCACCACCACGAACGACACCACGAAATATACCGTCTTTGCCTTTTCGCCAAACCTCTTCTCCATCAGCGGCACCAGCCACTTGGACGCGATGATGAACGCCAGGGGTATGAGCAGCGAAAGTCCCATCGCAATATTTTTTTCCATCCGATTCAAACCGCCTTTTCCCGCACAAGGCTCTACGCCCAGCGCCACTCTACCGCCCAGCCGCGCGCGCCCTACTTCATCAGCTCCGCGCCACTCTACCGTCCAGCCGCACACGCCCTACTTCCACAGCTCCGCGCCACTCTACAGCCCAGCCGCGCACGACCTACCGCCACAGCTCCGCGCCACAGCGCCACTCTACCAGCCGCGCTTACCGCCACAGCTTTTCGGGGTACAGCCCTCTGTCCTTCAGCGACTGCATGGCGGCCATGACCTGCGCCTTGTCCTCTTTGTAAGTGACTCCATACCAGCGGTCGTCCGACTCCATCACATTGACCGCCGCCCTGCCCTCCGCGAGCAGCCTGTCCACTATGCGCGGCAGCAGGTATTCCGCCTTCTGCGGATTCTGCGGCACGTCGTTCTCGAAGAAATCCGACAGACCGCTTTCGAGCTCGCCCATGAAGCTCTTCGTGAATCCCCAGAAATTCATCGACACGGGCTGCTCCGCGGGAACGCCGACCCACTCGCCGTTCTCGTCCTCGTAGGCGATACCGCCGTCGCGCCGCGCGACCTTCAAGCGCTCGTCGATGCCCGCCAGATTTCCGCTGCCGTCTATCCTGCATATGCCGCGCGCGACCGACCCGTGTTCCGTCACCGTGTTCGCCAGGCGGTATGCCACCATTGCGTAGCGCAGCATATCGTCGTCCGACGCGCCCATCAGATATTCATGCATGAGCTGGTACGCGGCGGGGCCGTAGTAATCATCCGAATTGATGACGGCGAACGGCCCGTCCACCAGGGCCTTTGCCGCCAGCACCGCGTGGCCCGTGCCCCACGGTTTCTCCCTGCCCTCCGGCACGGCGAAGCCCGCTGGCACCTCCGCGATGTCCTGGTACGCGTATTTGATGTTCACGCGCCGGCCCGCGCCGCCGTCCATCAGCGCGCGCACGTCCTTCTCCATCTCCTTCTTGATAATGAAAACGACTTCCTCAAACCCCGCCATCAGCGCGTCATAGAGCGAGAAGTCGATAATTATTTCCCCCTGCTCCGTAACGGGGTCTATCTGCTTCAGCCCGCCATAGCGCGAACCCATGCCGGCAGCCATTACAATCAGTGTTGGTGCATTCATATGTTTTCCTCCAAAATTGCGTTTCGTCCGTCTTTGAGCAAGTATATCAGATAAGCGCCTTTTGTGAAAGACTGTTGTCGGGATGCGTGTAAGTACGCAGCCGCAGGTAGGTCATCAGAATCAGCTTCGGGCATATCGCGTCCCGCAGCGCGCCTATCCCGCCCGCGACGGATTCGCAATCGTACCCGCCGAAACTGCTCTCGAACCAATCCATCAGTTCGTCGTGGCAGACCTCCGCGTCGCCAATCTCCTTTTTTGAATACAGCACGGCCGCGGCCGCCGCGAGCGCCCCGCAGATGCCGTCGTCGCCCATCGCCGTCATAGCCTCCGCCATGCCGTAATTCTTGTTATTCATATCCCCGAGGGCAAGTTCCAGCAACAGTCTGCCGCAATGCTTGTTATCCATGATGATTCCTTAGCCTTTCTCTTATTTAGTACATATTTCCGTTCCAATCATCATGCACGGGCGAAAAGCCCGTAAAGAATATTTACCCAAAAAAACGGCCGTTAAGCAGTTTCACACAAATTTCACATAAAAAATTTTCGGATTTCGGCCGGGCAGCAATCGGGCAATGGCCGCCTACTTCTTCGCTTTCTCGCGGCGCACCCACTCGCGCGCGAAATACGCGTCGAGTTTTGCAAGCGTCTTGCCCAGCACTTTCTGCTCCTCCAGCGTGAGCTGTTCCAAGGCTTCCGCGACCATCCGGCTGTGAAACGCGTCGTGGTATTCGAACGATTCAAGCCCCTGCCCCGTCAGGCTGACCTTCACGATGCGGTGGTCCTCGGTGTCCCGCTCGCGCCTGACCAGACCCTTTTTCTCGAGCTTGTTCATCGCTATCGTCAGCGCGCTCACGCTGATTTTCAGCCCGCGCGCCACCTGCGTCATCGTGCGCTCGCGCCCCCGCCCGATTTCGCGCAGCACGTGCAGCTCCGATATTGACATCTTGCCCTTCGACGATTCGGCGATCGCCCGTTCCTCGATTTTGAAGGTGCTAATAAAAAGCCTCGCCAGTATCGCGTCTATGTTCAGTTCGTCTTTTTTCATATTTCCATACAATTCTTATACAATAAAATTATTTAGCAATAAAACCATTTAAATATAATAATAACATATCCGGCGGCATTATCGTAAATCCATATGGCTCTGCGGCGTGATTTGTTCCTGGATTTTTCGCAATCGCCCACCACATCCGGCAGTGCCGCGCGGCCGCCTGCCCCGCTTGCTTCCACAAATTACAATACATACTGTTGCGCTTTCGGTATAATAATTTCGCCGATGGTTGTAGGCTGGTTGGGCCGCGGGCATTCGGGCTTGATTATTGGAACGTTTTGAAATGTTGGGGCAGTAGGCTGTTTTCCGTGGGATTTGAATCCGCGAGCGAGGGCTGGAAATGCATAACCGTTACTATTCCGAGCATATCAGCAACGAGGAGTATGGACTTATACTCTCTTTTCTCTACAGCATCAAAAACTCAAGAACGCAGGATATACGCCTGAACCTACTGTATCACCTGAACCAGTTTTTCGGATACGTCGGCTCGACATTCTGGGTCGTGAACGAGGACTATTCGCTCAGCGATCCCGTAGGCATGAACATCGACAGAGATCTGCTCGACAACTACGTGGACAGCTACCATTCATACGACGCGGTGAATCCTCAGAATATCGGGTCCTCCGCCTTCAAAGATACCGTGGTGGAGTGCGGAAGCCTTGTGAAAGACGACCCCAAAAACCCGTACCTGGCCAGGCTGAACGACTACGCCATATACCATTCGCACGCGCTGCACCTGAAGGTCGGCGGCAAGGTAGCCGCCAGCATCGCGCTGTTCCGTCCGCAGGGTGAGCGGAGCGATTCCCGCGACGCTCTGAGCGCGCATTGTCTTGAGCTGGTCGCGCCCTTCATCACGCACGAGTTCGAGACCATGATGTCGCTCAACGAAACGTCCAAGATGGCGTCCATCCTGCAAGCCGCGCTGAACATGGAGAACACGGGGGTGATACTTTTCGACAAAAAGCAGAACAACCGCGTCCTCTACCACAATCCCGCCTGCATGAATTATTGCCGTGACTTCTTTTCCGAGACCGCCCCTTCCAATAAGATAGTGCAGCATTTCGTCAATTCCGTAATCGTCCCGTACGACTCGCCCTTTCCCGAGGTCAGCGACCTCACGGTCAAGCTGAAATCCCTGTGCGGCATTGACTACCGCATCCGCATAGTCGAGAACCACGAGGATCAGCCCAGCCTGTATACAGCATACATCAACCCGTTGCATGCCGACCACGCCATTATCGAGGACGAGTGCTTTCACAGTCTTTATTCCATCCTCTCGCCGAAGGAGCGCGAGGTGACGCTGCTGGTCGCGCAGGGCCTGACGAACCAGCAGATAGCCGACAGAATGTTCATCGCCATCTCCACCGTCAAGTCCCATCTGCAACGCATATTCGAAAAGTCCAACGTCAAGAACAGGGCATCCCTCATAGCCATGCTGAGCAGCCGATACTAGCCGCATTCGGGCTTTGGTCTGCCACATCCCCGACTCATTCATACTTTGGTAGCAATACCCTCCCCCAAATACATACTTTTAGCTGATACCGCCACCCTTTCAGGGCGAATAGAATAATACTATCAGGAATTATTTTTTTTTTCGTTCATGAGAGGAGGAAGTTATGAAAAACAGATGGGGATTGCTGATTGTCCTGTTCCTGGCGGCTCTGTCCGTCACGCTCAGCCAGCTGAAGGTGGTGCCGCTGCTGGGCGATTTGGCCGTCGGGCTGAATGTCGACCAGGGGCAAATCGCCTGGATCATGTCGGTGTTCTACCTGGCGGGAATCATCCTGGCCATACCCGGCGGCGCCATTCTCGGAAAGCTCGGGCCGAAGAAACTCCTGCTGAGCCTGCTGGGGTTCGTCATCGTGGGCAATATCATCGGGTCGTTCGCCACCACGAATTTCCCGCTGCTGCTCGTCAGCCGCACCATCGAGGGCGTGGCGTTCTCGATGATTATAATGGTAGGAATCGTGTTCATCACGAGCTGGTTCGAAGGGCCGGCGGCCGGTCTGCCCATCGGCATATTCACGACGTTCCCCGCGTTCGGCTCCATTATCGCATACAACACGGCCATACCGATATCGTCTGCCAACGGCGTGCCGTTCCTCTGGTGGGCGGTCGTCATCTTCACGGCCGTCGTCGCCGTGCTCGTGGCGATAACCATCAAGCTGCCGAATCAGGCCGCGGCCAAAAGCGCGGGGCCTGCCGCTCCGCCCGATGACGCGCCGCGCCTGTCGGAAGTGCTAATGAGCGGCAAGATATGGCTGCTCGCGCTCTGCCAGGGCTGCGTCGCCTTCATATTATTCACCTATATCACCATCTACCCGATGGTATTCCAGCAGTTCTACGGCCTGGACGCCATCGCGTCGAACCAGTACGCGAGCTTCAACGGCATCTTCGGCATACCGTTCTGCATCATCGGCGGATTCATCATCGCGAAGTTCAAGAAACCCATCCTGCTGATTCTCATATGCTTCATCGGGCTGGTGTTCACGTGCTTCATCACCACGCATCTGTCGCCGCCGACCTATATCGTCCACACGCTTTTGAGCGCGGTGTTCACGGGGCTCACCATCTCGGCCGTCCTCGTACTCGCGCCCATGTCGGCCAAGCGGCCATCGCTGATAGGCTACAGCGTCGCGCTCGTCAACACGGTTTATTTCCTCGGCATGTTCGTCGGTGCGCCCGCGGTAATGGGCGCGGCGGCTTCATCCGGCTGGGGCGCCGCTTCGATGGTGCTGGTCGCGGTATCGGCGATAGGCATAGTCAGCTCGATAATATTCCTCGCCACAAGCAGGCAGAAGTCGGGCGGGCAAATCGCGAAATAGGCCGCGCCGCGCGCCGGCACGATCGGCGGCGGCAATTATTAGTTATTAATTATTAATTGTTAATTATTATCTGGTAATTTTAATTATTGCAATGGAATGGCAAGCGAGGAGGAGAGGAAATGAACAACAAAAAATGGTCGCCCGCGGCGGAGCTCGTGATTAAGAACGTCAAAATCTACACGGTGGACATCACCATCGACGAGATAAAGGCGGGCAAGCAGGACTTCACGGTCATCGGCAACGGGTACGTGGCATCCAAGGACGGCAAGACGATAGCGGTGGGCGAGGGTGCGCCAGACAGCGCGCTCATAGGGCCTGACACCAAGGTGATAGACGGCGGTGGCAAGACGCTCGTGCCGGGGCTGATGGACTCACATATGCACGCCATGTTCGCGGGCACGGAGCTGATGAGCGTCAATTTCAAGGACGCGAAATCGAAGGGCGATTTCATGGAATTGCTGAAGGCGAAGGTGGCCGAGACGCCGGACGATAAATGGGTCAGGGGCTGCGAATGGAACGAGCTCGTCTGGGACGTGAAGGAAGCCCCCACCAAGCTCGACCTCGACCAAGCCAGCACGGAGCAGCCCATCATGTGCTGCCGGCTGTGCCATCATGTGTACGTGGTGAACTCGAAGGCGCTGGAGCTGGCCGGCATCACGAAGGACACGCCCGACCCCGACGGCGGAAAAATCGGGCGCGACGAAAACGGCGAGCCGAACGGACTGCTGTACGAAAACTCGGCCATGGGGCTGATAGACGATGTTATACCGGATTTCACCGAGGAAGAATTTGTCCAGGCCATCGAGGGCATCGGCAAGGTGATGAACAGCTACGGGCTCACGAGCGTCATTGACGCGAACATGACCTTCGACCAGATGCGCGCCTACAAGTCGGCACTCGACCAGGGGCGGCTGACCTACAGGGAGAACATGATGTTCTACCTCGACAAGGCGTGGGGCGATGTGGACTACCACCTGAAGCGCATCTCCGAGATGACGGCTGTCACAGGCTTCGGGAACGACATGCTGAAATTCAACGGCATCAAAGTCACGCTGGACGGGATACCCGCCACGGGAACCGCCGCCATGCGCGAGCCGTATGAGCATATGCCGGAAACGAGCGGCGACACCACCATCACGGAAGAAGAGATGATCGAAGTGGCCAAGCTGAGCGCCAAGTACAATTGGCAAATCGGTATCCACTGCTGCGGCGACCGCACGGCCGACGTGAGCATCAAGTCGTTCATCGAGGCGTACAAAATCAACCCAGGCGACTGGCGCCATTATATCATCCACCACGCGGTATACAGGGACGACCAGCTCCCACTGATGAAGGAGTACAATATCGGCGTTACGTCGCAGCCCACCATAGGGATGCTCATGGGCGAGCAGCCGCTCATCGGTGCGGAGATGACCTCACGCTATCAGCGCTCGAAGGTATTCATAGACGCGGGCATCGTGTTCGGCGGCAGCACCGACTGCCCCATAGTCACGAGTAATCCATTCACGGGGATATACGCGGCGATGACACGTCTCGATGCGGACGGCAATGTCTACTGCCCCGAGGACAAACTCACGGCCGCGCAGGGCCTGATAATGTGGACGAAGGCGTCCGCCTGGTTCTCGCACGACGATGAAAAGCTGGGGTCTATAGACGTAGGATATCTCGCCGACTACGCGCTGATAGACACGGACATCCTCGAAGCCGAACCCGAAGCCGTCAGGGATACGAAGGTGCTATGCACGGTGCTGGGCGGCAAGGTGGTGTACGAAGCCTGATGGGTTTTGGCAGGTGGCGCGGCCGACCTGCGCGGTGCGCGAATGCCAAAATGCCGATACGGGAATATCAGAGGGGGCGCATGTTCGCTGTGCGCCCTCTTTTTGATTCGCTTTTTGCACGGCGAGCCACGCTCCGGTTTTTTTTGGCTTGTGAAATTTCTGTGAACTCGCGCTCCGGCTGAACCATCCGCGCGAAATCGTGATATTATAATTGTGGAATGGTTTTCTGCCGACATGCATTTTGGCAGGGAGCGTTGTTGCGGGCAATACGCCCGCCTGCGTCGTTCTTCAGCGAGAGGAGTAAAGCGTGGTAAAGGGCTATAAGGTACCCCTTATAATATTGGCGATTATCGTGGCTGCGACCGTCATCGTAGCGGGCAATTTTGTTGCATCTGAGGTCGATGCCACAGACGCGGCGGGCGATTCAGGCGCGGGCGTGGGGACGGGCGATTCAGGCGCGAGCGCGCCGGCGGGCGATTCAGGCGCGAGCGTGGGGGCGGGCGATTCAGGCGCGGACTACAGCGCAGCTACGAACATCGAAGACGGGCGCGCCTATGGCGGTGGCGGCGAAGATTCCGCGCCGGCGGCTGTTCCTGTTACCGTATGCAAGGTGGCATTCGACCCGAACGGCGGCATCGGCCACGCAAGCATGGACATAGAGCAAGGCGCTCCCATCGGCGAACTGCCCTCTGCAACGAACGCGGGGTATACCCTGCTCGGCTGGTACACCGAGATGTCGGGCGGCCAGGCCGTCAGCGAAGCCTATATCGTCACACAGGACATCACGCTCTACGCGCACTGGAAAGCCAACCGATACAAGGTCTCCTTCAAGGCGAGCGGCGGTAAGGTGAACGGGAAATCGTCACATCGCAGAGTCTTGACATACGGCTCCAAAATCGGAAAGCTGCCAACGCCCGTGCGCAAGAACTTCAAATTCCTCGGATGGTACACCGCGAAAATCGGCGGTGGCAAGATAAAGACGGGCACCAAAGTTCCGGCGGGCGATGTCTCATACTATGCCCACTGGCTCAGGCTCAAAGTCAATGCGCCGCTGCTAAACCAAAATCCAAGCTACCCGACGGGATGCGAAGCGGCATCCGTCGCCATGCTCGTCAGCCATGCCAGCGGAAAGAAAGTCCCCGTTTCCTCCATCGTAAAGCGAATGCCGTACAGCTCCTCCGACCCGAACAAAGGCTACGTCGGCAACCCGCGCAGCTACAGCGGCTGGACCATCTATCCCCCCGCCTTAAAGAACGTAGTCAAGCACTACGCGGGCTCGGCGAAAGTGCTGACGGGCGCAAAGCTGTCCACGCTGAAAAAATACATCAAGAATAACAAGCCCGTGGTGGTCTGGCTCGGGCCGCTGTCGGGGTTCAATCTGCACTGCTGTCTGATGACGGGGTACTCGGCTGACGGAAAATATATCTACTACAATGACCCCTACGGCGCTCAACGCCGCAAGATAACCACCTCGGCATTCAAGTCGCTGTGGCAAAACATGGGCCGCCGCGCCATCAGCTACTGATCCGCTATCACGCCCGCTTCGCCAGAATCCCAATCGCGCACTCGATGCGCTTGCGTTCCAGGATGCATCCGATTTCGTGCGGCACCATGATATCGCCGTTCACGTGCAATGCGTTAGCGTGGCAGCCGCCGCTGCAATAATAACGCGCCCAGCAGACGCGGCACACTTCCTTGCTGAAAATATGCGCGCGGTTGAAATCAGCGTAGAGCCTGTTGCTGAACGTGCTGTCCGCGACATTGCCGAGCAGGTAGTCCGGCTCGGACGCGAATTGGTGGCACGGATAGATATCGCCGTTCGGCGCGACCGCAACATACTCCGTACCCGCGCCGCAGCCCGCCGCTCGCTTGTAGGCACACGGCCCCTGCGACAGGTCGATATTGAAATGGAAGAATGAAAACGGTTCGCCGCGCTCCTCGGCTTCCAGCGCGAAATCCGCAAGGCGCTCGTATTCGGAGAGCAGCGCGGGCAGGTGTTCGCCGCGAATCGCATAGGGCGCGTCGTCCCCCGTTACGACAGGCTCGACCGAAACGTTTTTGAAGCCGAGCCGGACCAGGTGGCGCACGTCCTCGGCAAAATCGAGATTGTGCGACGTGTATGTTCCGCGCACGTAGTAAAGCCCCTCGCGGTCACGCGCGAAGTTTTGCAGGTTTTCAAGGACAAGGTCGTAAGTGCCCGCGCCGCTCGGCGTTTTGCGCAGGCGGTCGTTAACATCCCTGCGACCGTCCAGGCTGATGATCACGTTGTCCATATGCTCGTTCAGGAATTTCGTTTTTTCGCCGTCGAGCTGAAGGCCGTTCGTCGTGAGCGTGAAACGGATATGCTTGCC
>JAIRPQ010000100.1 GCA_031256875.1 Eubacteriales Family XIII. Incertae Sedis bacterium
GTGAAGGATGTTGTGAGTTGGCTGCGGCAGTACCAAAATCCGTTTGTCAATTACCAGAATGTATATTTCTCCGTCGGCAAAATGGGAAAATCATATCACGATGTCCACAAGAGCAGGAAAACGGCACTAGCACTAATGTTTGAGTATCCGAGAGATGATAGCCGCTTTGTATGCTATGACGAATTGTACATTGAGCATGTGCTTGTCAAGTTGAGCCGTCCTGTTCTTGAAGAATTTGTAGACGACACTCTGAAGGAATTGACAGAACCTCAAAACGCCGAACTGCGTGAAACTTTGCGGGTGTATTTTGAGTGCAATTGCTCCAAGCAGGAAGCGGCAAATAAGCTCTTTGTCGTGCGCCAGACGCTGTATTTTCGGCTTGCCAAGATTGGAAATATGCTGGGGGCTGATTTTGCGTCGCCGGGTAAGCGCCAGGCAATAGAGTTCGCCCTTCATGCACATAGGTATATGAGGGACGTATACGGCTAGATGGCTCGGGCGATTCAGTCGTTTTTTTTGCAATCCCCAGCAGCATATGTTATCATTATATTAATAAATTTACGGGTGCGGCGGGCTTTGCTTGCTGTACCTGAACCCTTGCTTGGCCGACCGAAGGCTTCCGACGGCGACCCGGCAATGGGCGTTTGTGTCTGCGGCGTTGCCGCGCGGTTTTTGCCGAAGCCCGCAAAGGGCGGGATGGTTCGGCGGGGGCTCTGCGGTGCGGCGCGTGAAAGGAAGGAGCATACGATGATAGACGGTGCAAAGAAGTCGGAAATAATTGCTGAATACAAGACGAAGGACGGTGACACGGGTTCGCCGGAGGTGCAGGTGGCGATACTGACTTACAGAATCAACGACCTGAACGAACACCTGAAGGAACACAAGAAGGATCACCATTCGAGAAGGGGGCTGTTGAAAATGGTAGGCCAGCGCAGAAACTTGCTGAACTACCTGCGCGACAAGGATATAGAGCGTTACAGGACGCTGATTTCACGGCTCGGACTCAGGAAATAAGGGTAGTACGCAAAGACGGGGCTTGCCTCGCCTTTGTTTATTTGTGGAAACGGCAAAAACGATTAGCGTTTCCACGCCACGCCCGCACGATGCCGCTCGGCGGCTTCTGAAGATATAGGGCGCGGCGAACAGACGTAGACGTAGAGTGTAGAGAGAAAACGAGAAAGGTAATGGCACAATGAGATTTGAGGACTATAAGATGTTCCGCACGGCGGTGGGCGGCAGGCTCATGCAGGCTGAGGTCGGCAAGGTGGCGGAGCAGGCGAACGGAGCCGTGACGATCAGGTACGGCGACACGGTCGTGAACGTTACGGCATGTATGTCGAAAAGCCCGAGGGAGGGGATAGATTTCTTCCCGCTGAGCTGTGACTATGAGGAAAAGATGTATGCGGCGGGCAAGATTCCCGGCGGCTTCATCAAGAGGGAAGGGCGTCCTTCCGAGAAAGCGACGCTGAGCGCGAGGCTGATGGACAGGCCGCTTCGCCCGCTGTTCCCGAAGGGATTCAGGAACGACGTGCAGATAGTCGCGACGATTCTCTGCGTCGACCCTGACTGCCCGCCCGAGATGGCGGCGATGGTCGGATCGTCGATAGCGCTTTCGATATCGGACATCCCGTTCGAAGGCCCGACGGCATCGGTCATCGTTGGGCTGATAGGCGACAGGTTCATCGTCAACCCGACACAGGCGGAGCGCGCCGAGACGCGCATGAGCTTGACTGTCAGCGGTACGCGCGACGCCATCATGATGGTTGAAGCGGGCGCACAGGAAGTTCCCGAGGAAAAGATGATTGACGCGATTTTCTTCGCGCATGACGAGATCAAGAAGATGATTGAGTTCATCGACGAAATCGTCGCGGAGGTCGGGAAAGAGAAAATCGAGATTCCTGACGTGACAGTTCCCGCGGTTATTGCGGATCCAGTTCGCGCATACGCGACGGACAAAATGCGCGAGGCGATTCACACCTTCGAGCGCTCCGAGCAGAGCGCCAAAATCGACGAGATATATTCGGGCGCACAGGAAGAATTTCTCGAAAGGTTCGAGGAGGAATACCCCGACGCGGCGAAGCAGATATCGTCCGTCGTTGAAGATGTCCTCGTCGAGGAGTTCCGCGGCATGATAATCAACGAGCAGAAGCGCCCCGATGGTCGCGCGATGGACGAGATAAGGCAGATCTGGTGCGAGACGGGATTCCTGCCGCGCACGCACGGCAGCGCACTGTTCAAGCGCGGCCAGACACAGGCTCTGTCCGTCGTTACGCTCGGCACGCTGTCCGAAGGGCAGACGGTGGACGGCATCGGCGACGAAACGGGCAAGCGCTATATGCACCAGTACAATTTCCCGCCTTATTCGGTCGGCGAGACCCGCCCGATGAGAAGCCCCGGCAGGCGCGAAATAGGGCACGGCGCTCTCGCGGAGCGCGCACTGCTCCCCGTGCTGCCTGACGAGGTGGAGTTCCCCTACGCCATAAGGGTGGTGTCGGAGATACTCTCGTCGAACGGCTCCTCGTCACAGGCTTCCGTCTGCGGCTCCACAATGTCGCTCATGGACGCGGGCGTTCCCATCAAGGCTCCTGTTTCGGGCATCGCGATGGGGCTTGTCGAGGAATACAACGAGCAGACCGGCGAGAGCCGCATGGCGATACTGTCCGACATCCAGGGGCTAGAGGATCACTACGGCGACATGGACTTCAAGGTGGCTGGCACCCGCGAGGGAGTTACCGCGCTCCAGATGGACATCAAGGTGCATGGGCTTTCGCGCGAGATTCTCGAGAAGGCCATCCGGCAGGCGCGCGACGGCAGGCTCCATATCATGGATCAGATCGAGCAGGAAATCAAGGAGCCGCGCTCCGAGCTTTCAAAATACGCGCCGCGCATTATCACCATACAGATAGACGTGGACGACATCCGCACGGTCATCGGGCCTGGCGGCAAGACCATCAACGGCATCGTCGAGCGCACTGGTGTGAAAATCGACATCGAGGACACAGGGCTTATCTACATCGCCGCGCCTGACATGGAGACGGCGGAGAAGGCCGTGGACGAGATTGAGACGTTGCTGAAGGATGTCGAGATTGGCGAAATCTACGAGGGCGAAGTCAAGCGCATCAAGGACGATTTCGGCGCGTTTATCGAAGTGCTGCCCGGCAAGGAAGGGCTGCTCCGCATAGGCCGCATGGAAAATTACCGCATCGACAAGATCGAGGACGTCATGAACATCGGCGACAAGGTCAAGGTCAAGGTAACGGAAATCGACGGGCAGGGCCGCATCAACCTGAGCCGCAAGGAGTTGTTGGACAAGAAGTAATCCGTGCGCCGCGCGCGTCCGGCCATGCCTGCCGCGCCGCACAATTTGGTAGAATAATAATATCGCCGCCCTGCATAGCGCTCGCTGTGTTTGGCGGCGTGATTGGATGGAGAAGAAGTGATAGAGAAAAGGATACTCCCGAACGGCATCACGCTAATGTCGGAATACCTGCCTTATGTGCAGTCCGCCGCTGTCGGGATCTGGGTTTTGGCCGGCGCGACAGACGAGTCGGAATGGGATGAATCGGGTGGCTCAGGCTCGAATAACGGGAATGGTGCGATACTGTCCGGCGGTGTGCCACATGCCGCCGCTTTAGACTGCGGTAGCGCACCGGCAGGCATATCTCATCTGATTGAGCATATGCTTTTCAAGGGAACGGAGTCGCGCTCGGCGAAGGAGATAGCCGAGGAAGTGGACAGCATGGGCGGGCTTGTCAACGCTTTCACGGGCAAGGAAGCGACCTGTTATTATATCAAGACGCTTTCGGAACACCTTGGGGATTCCATAGAGCTGCTTGGGGATATGTTGCTTCATTCCGTATTCGACGAGGGCGAGCTCGCGAAGGAGAAGAATGTCGTCTTCGAGGAGATGAACATGATAGAGGACAGCCCCGAGGATCTGGGGCACGATCTTCTCGATGAATCCGTTTTCGCGGGGATGCCGCTGGGCAACCGCATCATCGGCTACAAGGATACCGTAGGCGTGGTAGGCCGTGCGGAGATAGATTCCTATATGGCGAAGCGCTATTCGGCGGGGAATATCATCATTTCCGTAGCGGGCAGCTTCGACATAGACGAGGTGGTTTCACGCGCGGAGTCGGCGTTTGGGGAAGCTGCGACAGGAAGGGCGCCCCGCGCCCAGCGGATTGCCGCACACTCCCCGTCGTTCCTGTCGCGCTCGAAGGACATAGAGCAGAGCCATATCTTCCTTGGGAGGCGCGGCACCTGTCTTGAGTCCGACGATTACTATGCGTTCACGCTGTTCAACGGCATTCTCGGCGGCAGCATGAGCTCGCGCCTTTTCCAAAAAATCCGTGAGGAAAAGGGGCTGGCCTATTCGGTCTACTCCATGAGCAATTCCTTCGTGGGCGACGGCATATTCATGATATATGCGGGCGTCGGCTACGGCAGCGAGCGCGAGACGGTGGACGCTATCCGCGAGGAAACGGAGCGCATCGCGTCGGGGGGCGCGTCCGCGGACGAGCTCGCCAAGGCGAAAGAGCAGAGCAAGGGCGTATATGTATTCGGTCGCGAGAGCACGCAGACGCGCATGTTCGCGACGGGCAAGAACGAGCTGCTTTTGGGGCGCGTGTACACGCCGGAGGAGGTCATCGCGGGCATCGAGTCCGTGACATCAGACGACATAGCGCGCATAGCGGCAAGCTGCGCCGACCTCGCTGGATACAGCGCGGTGATAATAGGAAAACGCGAGATGGCGCGTGAGGATGTTGGGCTGTAAGGC
>JAIRPQ010000107.1 GCA_031256875.1 Eubacteriales Family XIII. Incertae Sedis bacterium
TACGAGGGCACGAGCGAGATACAGCGCGTGGTCATCGCGGCGAACGTCGTGGGCAAGCCGCCGAAGGAAGCCGCGCTCGCGAAGGCAAAGTCCGGTGCCATCACGGGCGAGCGCAAGAAGGAAATCTTCCGCGACGGGAAGCCGAAGGACCAGGTGGACGCGCTCGTCGCAGCCCTCGTGAAGGACGGCTACGACTTCACGGTCGGCATCGACATCAACACGCCGATAGCGCAGGCGGAGCGAGTGGTCAGCGCGGGCAAGGGCATAGGCGATATCAAGAACATGAAGCTCGTCGAGAACCTCGCCATACAAGCGGGCGCGGCGATAGGTTCCTCCAGGCCGGTGGCTGAAACGCTGAAATACCTGCCCATCAACCGCTATGTGGGTATGTCAGGACAGAAGTTCACGGGCAATCTCTATATCGCGTGCGGCATATCCGGAGCGGGCCAGCACCTGAAAGGCATCAAGACCGCCAGCACGATAGTGGCCATCAACAACAACGCGAACGCGCCCATATTCAAGAACTGCGACTACGGTATCGTCGGTGACGTCATGGAGATATTGCCGCTTCTCGCGAAGGCCCTCGACAACGGCGAGCCGAAGAAGCCCGCGCCGCCCATGAAGAAGGTGCGCCGCGCGACGCCGAAGAAGCTGCCGCCTGTCTGGAAGCAGCATATCTGCAACGGCTGCGGCTACGAGTACATACCGGACCTGGGCGACGAGGAAAATGGCGTAATGGCAGGCACGCTGTTCGAAAACCTGCCGGACGCGTGGATATGTCCGGAGTGTGGCGAGGAGAAAGACCAGTTTATCGAAGTTTGATAGGTGCTTGTCTTTTTTCCGTGTGGCGGCGTTGCTGCTCGCGGGTGCGTGCTCACGTACTACTAGGTACGCTCCGCTCGCACCCACTCGCGCGCCTAGCCACACGAAAAAAATCCCGCGCACTATAACATTTAACATTTATTAATGATCTTACAGGAGGTATATAGATATGCACAGTGTTAGGTTAATCACAGACAATCTTTACTGGGTCGGGGCGAACGAACATCGCCTTGAGCTTTTTGAAAACATACACCCGCTGGACGGCATCGGGGTGTCCTACAATTCTTATCTGCTGCTCGACAAGAAAACCGTGCTGTTCGACACGGTGGACTGGGCTGTGTGCCGGCAGTATCTTGAGAACATCGAGTTCGTGCTGGCCGGCAGGCCGCTCGACTATCTCGTCATCAACCATCTTGAGCCCGACCACGCGGCTTCCATTGAGGAAGTGCTGATCCGGCATCCCGAAACGACGGTCATCTCGAACGAGAAAGCCTTCATGCAGATGAGGCAGTTCGGCTTTGGCGATGTCATCGACGGGCGTTACGACGAAGTGCAGGAAGGCGACACGCGGACATTTGGCGACCATACGGTGGCATGGGTCTACGCGCCGATGGTTCACTGGCCGGAAGCTATGGTGGCGCTCGACGTGACGAACGGTGCGCTGTTCTCGGCTGACGGGTTCGGTTCGTTCAAGGCGCTCGACGGCGTGCTGTTCGCGGACGAGGTGGATTTCGACCGTGACTGGCTCGACGAAGCCCGCCGCTACCTGACCAATATCGTCGGCAAATACGGGCCGCATATCCAGGCGCTTCTCGCGAAGGCCGGCCCGCTGCTGCCTCAGGTCAAATACATCTGCCCCTTGCACGGACCCGTCTGGCGCGAGGACTTCGGTTACATCATCGGCAAATACGACAAATGGAGCAGGTACGAGCCGGAGGTCAACGGCGTGCTCATCATCTACGCTTCGATGTACGGCAACACGGAGAGCGCGGCGGTCGCACTTGCGGCGAAGCTGCGCGAGCGCGGCGTGAAGGATGTCAAGGTGCGCGACGTGTCGAACACACACGTGTCGTGGCTCATCTCGGAGACCTTCAAGTACAGCCATGTCGTGATAGCGTCCGTGACCTACAACCTCGGAATCTATCCGCTCATACACAACTACCTGATGGACATGAAGGCGCTGAACGTGCAGCAGCGCACGTTCGCTGTTATCGAAAACGGCACATGGGCGCCGAAGGCAGGCGACCTCATCCGCGAATTTCTCGACAAGGAATTGAAGCAGATGACCGTGCTGAACGACGAGCTGACCATCAACTCGCATCTCTCGGCCGACAATGAATCCGAGATGGACTCAATGGCCGACAGCATAGCGGATTCGGTGAAATCCGAAAACGCCGCGAAGGTAGAGTAACGCGGTACGCGGCTTAAAGCTGCCGCGAGCGCGGATGCGTGCGCGGAGCCGCCGTAAACCATTATCGTCTTACGCACTAAGAATAGCCCGCGGGCAGCATTGCCGGCGGGCTATCGCTTATCATTTTCGGGGGACTCCGGCACCTAGCCGACTGGATTGAATCCAAGCAGGATATCCACGATGGCGTTCACCTTCTCGCGCTCGCCCACGAAAAACCACTCGCCGATGACGCTCTCGCCTTCGCTTCTTCCCGTCGCGCCGCCTATGGGGATACCGCTGTTCTCCATCTCGGCGAACCCGCCCAGCTTGCCGGAATCGTTATAGAAAAACAGCGAGCAGCCCCTATTACCGAGATCCTCGAAGGGTTCGGCGCAGTACGGCTGCGATGGGTCGTTGTAGTAATTCCTGACGATTGCGTATGCCCTGCCGTCCTCCATGCCGTTCACATACGCCGCGCGCCCGAACGTCTGTGCGCTCCGGTAGCCTGTCTTGTATCGGCAGTCGCCTGTGATTTTCAGTCTCACACAGCCACTCTCTACAGACTGATACTCATCGGTGACAGGCTCGTAGAAATCGACATAATCAAGCGAGCCGGCGAACGGCACGATGGCCTGCCCTTCCGGATTCACCTGCGCGAGGAACCACGGACCTATGAGCATTTCGTTCTCCGGTGATGTGTCGCGCAGCGCCACGCGGATATCATACCCGCCAAACGCCACACCGTCCATCAGCCTATCCGCGTCCCTGATATGCCGAATCGGGTTTTGCGCGGCATGGACATACTTGCGAATCGAAAAGCTTTTTCTCGTGATAGGCATTTCATAAACTTCGCAGTCCACGTCGGCGCTCAGCGCGAATCCCTCGCCGCTTTTCTCCAGCGAATAGTTGGCGGGGTCCAGCGACGGCTGTACTATATACGTTTCATGGAAGCGCAGCTTCTCCTTCGTGAAAAAAGCAAATTCAGGCTCGACCCAAAATCGCTCGCCTCCCATGTCGTATGCCCCGCCGCGTATAGCGTCCGCGAACGCGCTTCGGTCATTCCAAAATCCGTTCATCCACAATATGCTCTCGCTGTCAGGGCTTTCAAAGGGACCTAGCAGACGCGCACCCCTTTCGAGTATCACCACCGACAGCCCACCGCCGATTCCGAACATCTCAAATCGCAGCCCCGCTTCGCCGAGCCGTTTCAAAACCGTGGCCAGTGTGACATGGTTATTCATCTTCAATGCCTTTCTCTTTCAGGAAGCCCGCGATCTCCTCCTTGGTTCCGATGGACGGCTGCGCGCCCATCCTCATGGCGCAGACCGCGCCGCAGGCGTTCGCAAGCCGCAGCGTATCCGTGACCTTGCCGCCGCCCGCGAGCCCGACCGCGAAGCCCGCGTTGAAGCAGTCACCCGCCGCGGTCGTGTCGAGCGCGTCGATGCGAAACGCACCCACCAGTGCTTCTTCCCTGCCGTCGTAGTAATACGCGCCTTCTTCGCCGAGCGTTATGCAGACGCCGCCGACGCCCCTGTCCAAAAACCATTCCGCCGATGCCCGCGCCCAATCTTCCAGCGTGCGCCCGTCCCTGCTGATGCCCGTATAGACCTCGCACTCGGTTTCGTTCGGCGTTATGAAATCAATCATCGCGAACAATTCGTTTTTCAGCGGCAGCGCGGGGGCGGGGTTCAGTATGGACTTTACGCCCTTCTTGCGCGCCAGCCCCAGCCCGTATTCTACGGCGTCCATGTTTATCTCGTTTTGCATCACGAGAAAGTCAGAGCCGGCGATGGTCTGCGCAGCCGCTTCAATATGATCTCCGGTCACGCGCATATTCGCGCCGGCCGAGTGAACCAGCATATTGCGGCCGCCCTGGTCGACAAATATGGAGCATATGCCCGACTGAGCCTCCTTCATTTTATATAAATAATCGGTGTGGACGCCGCGGCTTTTCAGCGACGCTTCCAAAACGCTGCCGGATTCATCTTCGCCTACGCACCCGACAAACCACGTCTGGGCACCGAGCAATGCCGCCTGCACCGCCTGGTTCGCGCCCTTGCCCCCGGGTATCCACTCCACGCCAAGACCTTCCACCGTCTCGCCCACCGCGGGTAGCCTTTTCGCCTTCGATACGATGTCATGATTGATGCTGCCTAACACTGTAATTCTCAATTTGTAATTCTCCTGTTTGGGTGTATGTCACCTATAAATCTCCGCAATAACTTCCTTAGCTATATCTGTCCACCGCCAGAGCCTGTGTGGTTCGTATTGTACGGTGCTGATATCTTTTAGAATAATCTCCACGCAGCAACCTTTCAGCTGCAAGAGGTCGCCGCGCAGATATTCGCGGATAGCGTCCTCGTCGAAATGCGGCGTCGAGACCATGGCGGACGAGGGCTTGTATGACACCGCGTACTTCCCCTTCATCCGCTCCGCCGCCCTGCTCTTGTCCGCCCACGGGCTGACGGATATCTTGCGCAGGTTCGGTATCTTCGCAATCTCGTCCATCTTTCCGTCCAGCGGTTCACAGCAGCCGTAATATGCAAGCCCGAACCGTTCGAGCCATCTGCGCTCATAGTCTATGCCAAATTCCTCGTGCATCGCGGGCGAGACGGACGCGAATATCTGGGGGGTCGCGCTGCCCCACATATCCTCAGTCCGAATGCGGGCGGGGTCACAGTCAGGCTTTGGCAGGCCGCTCACGTAACCGTATCCGCCCGAGCCCACCCTCACATTGATGTCGTTACGCGCGAGCAGGTTCAGCTCGATGAATTGATCAAGTGCGCCGAGCGAACAGCTGACGAGCCTGTCTATCAGCTTGTGCATGAGGTCAGGCTTCAGAGCCAGATCCAGCAGCGTCGGTTCAGCTCCCTTCCACATCACGATGTCGTCCCACGGCGCGAACCAAAATCCCGTGACACCCCTCGTTTCAACCGGAAGGATGGAGTCGAATATCTCCGCGTACAAATCGCGGAACGCCTTCGTCCGCTGCGGGTCATGGCGTATGACGGGCGTCTCTATACGTTCTATGTCGTCCTCCGTGCGGATGATATCCTCAAAATGCCTGGACGCAATGGTGTTCTCCGCATCCGTCTCTCTCACTTCCGCTTCAATCTGAAGGCCGTATCCGGAGTTTTCAAGTATGACGGGCGCATAGAAAACCGGATCTATCACCATGTCCCCGCGCATGTGATTCCACTGGTACAGCGTCTTTCGCATCTCGGACTCAATCCTGCGCGCCACGTCGCTCTCGCACTTCATCGTCAGCTCGCCGTTGACATCCATCTCATGCCAGGGGATTTCATTCATCCAGATGGTTGGCTTATCCCATGTTAAATTATTTATATTATTCCAATTATTAACTACACGCTCTCTGCCGCTGTCGCTTCCCGCTTCCGCGTAGCGCTTGGCCAGCTCCCGCAGCACCGCGATGTCGCCTTCGGAAATATCGAGCGCTATGTCCTTCTGCGTTTCATGCGGCGTGAACAGCAGAAACGGTGTGTCATTAAATAATGAAGATTTCGTAGCCATGTCCAGCCCTCCTTTCCTTATACTGCTTCGCCTTATCCCTGTTCACATTATCCCTGCTTCACCTTCTCACGATTCGCCTTATCTTAATTCGCCCTTGTTCTGCACGCTGTTCAGATAGACCGCCGCGAAGATGACTATACCGCGGACCACAGTATACATATACATGTTCGCCCTCGCCATGACCAGCCCGTTCTCAATCACCATGATGATGACCACGCCGATGAACGCCCCGGGAAACGCGCTGCCGCGCCCTCCGAACAGGCTGACGCCGCCCAGCACCACGGCGCATATGATGATGAACTCCGTGCCCTGCGCGAATATGGGCGGTATGCCGCCGACTTGCACACCTGAAATCAGTCCCGACAGCCCCGCGAACGCCCCGCATACAAGATACGAGAAAAATACGTTCCTGTTGACCTTGATGCCGAGCACCTCCGCCGCCTGGCGGTTGTTGCCTATGGCGAAAAGCTGCCTGCCCCAAACGCTCTTAGTCAGAAGGAGCTGCGAAACGGCCATCACGACGATGAGCACGACGACTATCACGGGCAGGAAGCCGAACAGGTAAGTCTTTGTGAGGATAGCACCCACGTCGTTGTTGAAGAAAATCGGTTTGATTCCTACGACGGAAATACTGAGCCCCCTGATGACGTAGAGCATCGCGAGCGTGACTATCAGCGGCGCGACCTTCAGCTTCGCAATGAATATACCGTTGACCGCGCCGACGGCCGCCCCGCTCAGGAGCGAGACCGCGAACGCACCCAAAAGGCCCATGCCGCTGTTCGCTAGCGTCGCGGCGATGACCGCCGTCATGTATATGATAGAGCCCATGGAGACATCTATGCCGCCGGTCACCATCACGAATACGAGACCGGCCGCGGCGATGCCCGTCGACGCGGTCTGCCGCAAGATATTCATGATATTGTCCTGCGATACAAAATTTTGATTGAACTGCGAAAAGGCGATAATCAGCGCGGCCAACACGATATACAGGCCGTATTTGTAGAACAGTTCAAACACCTGATCCTTGCGTCTCATCGCTTGGTATTTTGCGTAGGCCGCATTAGTTTCCGGTTCGGGCAGCATTATCTTTCTCCTATAGCAAGCTTTATCAGCGTTTCCTGCGAATAATCGGGCCGGTCTACCCCGCCCGCTATGCGCCCGCTGTTCATTACCAATATCCTGTCGCAAACGCCCATCAGTTCTTCCATCTCGGACGAGATGAACAGAACGGACGAGCCGTTCTTCGCCAGCTCGTTGATATGTGTGTATATCTCGTATTTCGCGCCTACGTCAACTCCGCGCGTCGGCTCGTCTATCAGAAACACGGTGGGGTTTATCATCAGCCATTTCCCGATGACGACCTTCTGCTGGTTCCCGCCCGAAAGCGAGCCTACGGGCTGCCGACGCAGACTGTATGTCCTGATATTCAGGCGTTCTTTCATCTGTTTGGATTTTTCGCTCGCGAGCTTTCTGTTCAGCGCGCCCAGTCTCCGCTTCATATTCTTCAGGTCTACTATGATGAGATTGTCCTCTACCGATTTCGGCATCAGCAGCCCGTTGTCGCGGCGGCTCTCCGTGATGTAAGCCATGCCCGTGCGGACCCACTGGAGCGGCTTCGCGCCCTTCTTTTCCTCTCCGTCAAAAACGATTTTGCCCGAGTCAGGCTTGTCTATCCCGAACAATATATGCGCCAGCTCGCTCCTGCCCGCGCCCATGAGACCGAACAGTCCGACTATCTCGCCCTTCCGCAGCGAGAAGGAGATGTCGTCCACCACGCCGCGCTTCGTGATGCCGTGTACGCCGAACACTTCATCTCCGAGGGACTTTTCTACATACGGATAGAGCTGGCTGATTTCCCTGCCAATCATGCGGCTTATCATCTCGTCTTTTGTGATCCGCGATACGGGCAGCTGCTCGCCGATGGTCTCGCCATTTCGCAGCACCGCTACCTCGTCGCACATATCCATGATATCGTCGAGCGCGTGCGAGATAAAAATAATGGCGACGCCCTGCGTTTTCAGTTCGCGCATCAAATCGAACAACACCTTCTTCTCACTGTTCGAGAGCGACGTGGTAGGCTCGTCCATGATTATTATTCTCGCGTTCTGCGCGATGGCCTTCGCTATTTCGATGAGCTGTCTCACTCCTATCGGGACATTCTCCACGAGAGTGTTCGCGCGGGCGTTAATGTTCAGGCGCTTCAATATACCGTTCGTCTCCTTCCGCCTGGCCTGCGCGGAAACGAAGCCAAACCGGTGGTGCTTCCCCGAGTCGATGAACATATTCTCAGCGACGCTCATGTTCGAGAACAGGTTCAGCTCCTGGTGGATGAACGCTATCCCCGCCCGCTTCGAGTCCGCCGGATTCTTCGGGTCGTAGGGTTCGCCGAACAGCTCCATGCTGCCCGAGCTCATGCGGTGTATTCCGCCCAGGATGTTCATCAGCGTGGATTTCCCCGCGCCGTTCTCGCCGACAAGCCCGAGGATGTGCCGGTCGCAGAGACGCAGGTTCACGTTTCGCAGGACTTCGATGCCCGAGAAGTCCTTGCACACATCCGTCAGTTTCAATATCTCCCTATGCATTCGGCATGTCCCTCCCGCTCGTCTGAATCACGCTGTATACCGCCACTACGATAATGAGCAGACCTTTGCATACGTTGATGATGAACCACTCTATCCCGAGCAGATTCAGGCAATTGTTCAACATGACCACGAATATGGCCGCGATAATAGTGCCGACTATCGTACCCTTGCCGCCCGTCACCTTCGTACCGCCGACCACTACGGCCGCCACTATATCCATCAGCATGTCCTTGCCGAGAGCCGGCAGCCCCGCGCCCAGGCGGGCGGTCATGACGATAGACGCGATGGCGGACAGAAATCCCGATATAACGAAAATCGACAGGACCATGCGGTTGACGTTGATGCCGGATATATATGCCGCTATCTGCCGCACGCCCACGGCGAAAAGCCTCTTGCCGTACACCGAAAAATGCAGCACGAAAATCGAAGCTATGACGATGACCGCTGTGATAATTATCGGAATCGGCACATAGAGTATCTCGCCCTGGGCCACGTTGTTGAACGCGGTCGGTATGCCACCTATCGACTTGCTCTCCGTCATCGTCAGGGCTATGCCCGCGAAAATCAGCTGGGTGGCCATGGTCGCTATGAAGGACGGCATCCGGAACACGGACACGCTGATGCCGTTCAGCAGCCCTACACCCGCGCCGACGCCCAGCATCGCGAGCATGCCGAGCGCCACATACGCGCCACCCTCGCCGGCCGTCATGACCTTCGCTCCGATGACGCTGGAGAGCGCCAACACCGCCGTCGTCGAAAAATCGATGCTTCCGTTGATAAAGACGAAGGTCATACCGCATGAAAGAATAATCAGGTCCGAGGACTGCGTGATGATGTTGAATATGTTCTCGGAATTTGAAAACCCGGGAACGAAAATCAGCGCTATGGCGCCGAACACCACGAAGCAGAGTATCGCGGGGATGCCCCGAACCTGTTCCCATATCGCAGCGGCGGCCGCCCTTCCGTCCGCCGCTTTCACATCCTTTATAATGGACATTTCCATCCTCGTTTATGCATCAGTTTTGCGCTCCGCATCCTATTTCTTCATGCCCGAAAATCCGTAGGCCATCTTGGAGGTCTCGTCGAAATTGTCCGTCGTGATGAGGAATCCAGGGTCGGCCACCGGCGTCGAATATGTCGAGGTGTCGCCGTTCGCAATCTCGTAGGCGGCCATCACCGCGTCATGCCCTATCTTAATCGTGTTCATGCCGAAGCACATTTCGACATAGCCGTCCTTGACGGAATCGAGCGAGGTGGAGTTGCCCGAGTACGGCATCACGATCACGTGACCGTCCTCTCCCGTCTTTTTCCACCTGTCGGCTGTCTCGAGCGACTGGATGGTCGGCGCCAGCAGAACATCCGAGTGCATGAATATGCAGTTTATCTCCGGATTCGCCTGAAGCGCGTTCGTCACGCCGCTTGCCGCCTTCTCGATATTCCACTCAGTCGGAACGCTCTGCACACGTTCGATGAGGTCGGGGTTGGCCTTCATGACATCCTCAAACCCGTTCGTGCGCTTCAGCACATTCGCGTCGGTCAGGCTGCCCACCAGTTCGAGCACGTTGAGCTTTTCGATGTTGTTCTTCTTCGCGTAGTCCACCATCCATTCCCAGCCCTGCTTGGACAGCTCATAGTCATCCGTGTTCATGCCCCACGCGACCTTCGCGTCGTCGCTGCTGTCCACGGGACGGTCGGCGTAGACGAAGGGAACACCCTTCTCGTTGCAGAGCTTTATCGACTGCTTGATGGCCTCGTTATCCACGTAGACACAGACGATGGCGTTCGCGCCCGCCGCCAACATATCCTGTATCTGCTTCGCCTGCAGGTTCGCGTCGCCCTGGCAGACCTGGACATCAGCCTGCACCTTGTCCGAACCGATTTCCTCCAGCGCCTGGTCCAGACCCATCTTCAGGCCCACCCAGTAAGGGTCATCCAGGTTGTCGAGCGAGATGCCGATTTTCGTGACACCGCCGCTGCCGCTGTCCGCCGCTTCCTCTCCGCCCGTGGCGGTCGTGTCCGCCGTGTCCGCCGTGTCCGTCTGTTCCGTGGCATCTCCCGCAGTGGAGCTGTCATCGGCGGTTTTCGTGCATCCCGCAATCATAGCCACCGCAACCAACAGCGCCAGCACCAACAATAACGATTTGAACAATTTCTTTCTCTCCATTATCATTTCCTCTCTTTCTGCCTTTCTCTTTCAGTTCTTACCTTCCGGCTTCCTCCTTGATATATCTCTCAATCAGGCACGGTGTGCCCGATGCCGAACCGCGTTCTCAAATGCGTTTGTCGCGTACAAACCGCGTATATTGCGTGCAAATCGCGCTATTCTCTTGTTGAAACGTTTGACTAAATTTTCTGTTTTTCTCCCGTTCAAGCCTCCGCGTACTATACCGTTTCGCGGATTATCAGTTCAGGCTCAATAATAAGGGTCTTTTCTTCCTCCGAAAGCACTTCTTTGCGTATCATCTTGCACAGGTATTCGACGGCTTTTTGCCCCATGTCGTACTGCGGCTGCCTTATCGTAGTGAGCGACGGCACGAACAGTTTCGCAATGGGTATGTCATCGTATCCGACGATGGCTATGTCCTCGGGGATGCGGTATCCCCTCTCCACGAGCGCCCTCATAGCTCCGACCGCGAGCATATCGTTGACGCAGAAAATCGACTTGAAACCGACACCCTTGTCCAACAGTTTCATCGCGGCGCGGTATCCCTCGTCGTGCGTACTGAACTCGGCCTCGACCACCAGCTGGTCATCACACGGAAGATTTCTCGCGGCCAGCGCCTTGCGGTATCCGGAAACGCGGTCGAAAAACGTGCCGACCAGGGTCGAGTACGTGATGACCGCGATGGGAGTTTTCCCTCTGTCGACGAGGAAGCCGGCCGCCAACTCCCCGCCGCTCACATTGTCGGTGTTGATCGAAACGTCTCCGCTGCCAGCCGACCTGTCGAGGGTCACGACCGGTATTCCTATGTTTTTCAGGTGTACTGAGGTGGTTTTTCCCGTGCCGGCGAAGATAAGTCCGTCAATCCTTTGACTAAGCAGGTTGCGGATATTGCTGATTTCGCGCTCCTCGGAATTTACCGCGTCGCAGAATATCACATTGTATTTGTATTCGTACGCGGTGTTCTCAATGGCGCGAATAATTTCCATGAAAAAGAGATCTTGCATATTGTTGACCATCACGCCGATGGTGTTGGACTGGTCGGTTTTCAGGCTGATAGCGGCGCGATTTGGGGAATAATTCAACTCTTTGGCCGCTTTCACTATCCTGTCGTATGTCTCTTTTCTCACGCGCTTCTTCCCGTTCAGCACATATGATACGGTGCTGGCCGAGACCCCTGCGAGTAGTGCGACATCCTTCAAAGTAACCATTTATTCCTATCTCCAATATGGTGAGTGAATACAACCTGACTATATATTATGCATATCCCGAAGCAAAAGTCAATCGTTTGAATAAAATTTTCTCGCAATTCCCCGATTTTTTTCCTGCCCACTGGGGGTGCTTATTGATTTTTTTGAACGATGGCGGGCCACCGTCTAGCATATGAATATAGCGCCCGTTATTTTATGCCCTTTATCATGCTTATGAAAGCGTCGCTGTCGACCTCCGACGCGAGGTGGACATTCGGCTCCTTGCCCGTGATGCCCCACAGGTCGGCGACGGTTTCGCCGCGGGTCAGCTCGTCGTTCACACTGACATCGCAGTGTACGTGCCGGTACTTGACGATATCCGGCTCCAGCAGCGACGCGATGCAGAGCGCATCGTGTATCGGGCAGGCTTTGATGCCGAAATGCTGCTCGTGGGTGCCGGCGAAGAACATGAGCAGGTCGCCTATCAGTTTTTGCAGCGGATTGTCCGACTCCATCAGCTCGATGATGTCAGGCTCGAAAATAAGCGCCTTCATCGTCACGTCCAGCGAATGCAGATAGATGGGAACGCCGCTGTTGAACACGGCCTTGGCCGCCTCGGGATCGACGTATATATTGTACTCGGCCGCCGAGGTGATATTGCCCGGCTCGATAACGGCACCGCCCATTATCACAAATTTCTCTATGCCTTCTATGATCTCGGGTGCCAGTGTGAGGGCTGCCGCGATATTCGTCAGCGGGCCTGTCGCCACTACGACGGTCTTGTCCGCAGAGCCGTTCGGCCGCAGCGCTTTGGTCAGGTATTCCACGGCATGCTCCTTCTCCTGCGCCTGAGTGGGCGCGGATATCGACGGCCCGCCCAGCCCGTCTTCGCCGTGTATGATAGCGCCGGTCATATAATAAAGCTCACGCATCATGGGCTTTGCGCAGCCTTTGTATACGGGTATGTCATGTATGCCGGCGAAGTTCAGCACCTTTAGCGCGTTGCGCGTCGTGTTGTCCACCTCGCTGTTGCCCGCCACTGTCGTGATGCCGCGTATATCCAGTTTTCCCGATGCCACGCCATTCCTCACCGCCAGCAGTATAGCAATGGCGTCGTCATGCCCCGGGTCGCAATCGATTATTATTCTATCCATAATTCCTTTCCATCTTGATGCGCGCAAAGCGTCTTGTCAATATACCCGAGGCGACCTGACATCGTGATTTTGGCAGAATTTTTTTAGGTTTGCCGTTCGGCTCTATGCCCTTGCTTTCATGACCTTGCTGTATTTTCCGTATATGGTGTAGTTGCCGTATACCCTGTAGGCGCGGACTCGCACGTAGTAGGCTTTGCCTTTTTTCAGCCCCGTAATTACGACGGATTTTTTGCTGGAGGCCTTTGTCTTGGCCTTGTTCAGTGCTTCCGCGACCTGCTTCGACCCAGGGTTCTTGAACTTCTTGCTGGTCGAATACTGCACCACGTAGCCGTTCGCGTCTTCCATTTTGTTCTGGGCGTATGTGAATTTCAGCCTGCCGCCGCCGTATTTGCTCAGGCCGATGGACCTCGCCGTCTGCGGCCTCGGCAGCGTTACCGTACCGTTCTTCGCCACCTTAAGCGTATAGCCGCCTATCTTCACCTTCTTGCTTCTGTACATGCGACCGCTGGAGTCGAACGCGTAGTATTTCCCGTTGTACTTCCCGATTTGCGTCGTCCTGAATCCTTTGGACGTGAACAGGTATCTGTCTTTGCTGATGGTTTTGAAGCCCGTGTAGAAGCGCCCGCTCTTGTCGTAGTAGCGCGTCCCTTCGCCGCTGTATGCGCGCCAGTATTTGTAGCTGCCGTTGCTGTTGTAGTACGCCTTTTCCATGCAGCCGCCCGAACCCAGGTAATAGTGCTTGCTCTGATCGTCGAAATATCCGGTGGCGGGGATGCCAGTCCACGGGTCGATATAATATTTGTCGGTTTTCCAATACTGCGAATAGCCGCCCCAGACCTCGACCCATCCGCTCAACGGCGCGTTCTCGGCGCTGCTCTTTCTGATGTCGATGCGCGCGTCCGAGAAGTCGATGATGAGATCCTTCATCTCGTTGCCGAGCAAATACACGAAGCCGTATTTGCTGGCCGTGACGCGGGCATTATGAACATACAGATATCTCAGGCTGCCGCTGCCGTAGCCTTGGTGCCCCGAGTTTGGCACATATGTATATGTCGGGCTGACGGCCGCCATGAAGTCGGCTGTCGTCGAAGTCCTAAGCCCATGGTGGCTCAGCTTCATGACGTCGGCCTTCAAAGAAGCTCCGTATTTTTTCACCAGCATCTTCTCCTCCGCGGATTCGATGTCGCCGCCCGTAAAATATCTGCGCGAGCCCGCCGTTATCATGAGCGAGAGGGAGTAATTGTTCATGTAATGGTTTTCCTTCGAGCCGGTAATGCCATCCTGCGACGCGAACTGGCTGATGGAATGGGTGCCGACCGGACCTATGACCTTGATATTGGCATTGCCCACCGCGAAACTATACCCCATTTTGAGGTATTTCGTATCGGTGGTGCGCTCCATGATGTAGTTCTTCGTGTATATCCACTTGTCCTCGCGATAATCCGTGATGGCCGTCCTTGTAACAATCGTCTCAATGGCGCTGTCCGTCACTTCGATAGGCCCGATGGCACCCGGCGTCGAGGGCGCGTCAAGCGAGGCTCCCGTAATGCATTCATAGTCGGTGGTATTCACCTCAGTCGTGTATGTGGATTCGCTGGTCGCGTTAGCTCCGCTGCTAGTAGTGGTAATGCTCGATGTGGTGGGATAATATATCGCCGCGTAGGTCACATCGGTACCGGAGTCGGGTTCAAGAATCGACGCCCTCGTGGTCAGCTCCGTTATTGACGAAGTCGTCACCTGCCAGCGCCCGACAGCCCTGTCCGTGGTGAACTTGTCTGTCGTCACCATCATCCTGTCCACGTACCCTTCCACCCGCTCAAACCTGGTGGCGTTGCTCGATGCCAGCTCCGGCGCATATGTCTGACTCGGCAGATAAATCATACCTACAGTGATGCCCGAATCCTTTTTCAGTATCGCGTTCAGCCCGCCGTAATGATCCTCGTGCATATGCGAGATAAGTATGTCTATGTTCGTGGCTCCCACTTTTTTCAGATACGAAAGCAGCCACGTTGAGCCCGTCGCCGAGCCTGTGTCTATCAGCAGAAATTTGCCGTTCGACTCGATGAGCGTCGCGTCGCCCTGCGCGTCCTCCGGCTCATCCGCGTTCGCTGCCTGTGAACCGAGGAATATTCCGTGCACGCGCATGTTGACCGCGGAGCTTGCGGCATATGCGCTGCCATCCCCGTTCCCCGTCGCAAGGTTCAACGGGCTGTAAGCCGCCAGCGACAACAACATCGCCAACGCGACAACAAAGGCTATCGCCTTCCCTCTATGCGCTCTTTTTTCGTTTGCAATCGTTCTCATAGTTTCCCTCTGTTCCACCTTCCTGCACCGCAAATATATCTTACACAAAACAAACAAGGCCAGCCCGCACAATTTTTCTGTGCGGATAGGCCCCCTTCACACAAGGCATATGCCCGAGTATGTTCCTAGTGATAAATTTTATCAAAAAAATTTGTCGGGTTCAAGAAGCTATACGGAAGCGGAGCGGGTAATATTGTGTTGGGTTTGTGTATCGGGAGCGGGTCAGACCGACTACGGGAATGCGTTTTGCGGCGGCCTCGTGCGCTACGCGAGCATCGACAGGATTTTTTCGATCAGGCTCTCTGTGCAGCGGCCGCGTTCGGCGGTGATATAGCGCCGCGCGAAACGCCGTTCGTATTCAGCGTCATACGGTTCCGCGAGCATCCCCGCCAGCTCCGCCGCATCGCGCGCCGAATACTTGCCGTACTCCCTCTCGGGGTCGACGTTCAGCCCGGGCGACGCGCTGTATTCCTCGATGTCATACAGGTAAAAGAACAGCGGCTTCCCTATATGCGCGGCCGCAAATGCAAGGCTGGAGTAGTCGGTGACCACCGCGTCGGCTGCAAAGATCAGTTCTTCGGCCAAGAAACCCGCTGGGCTTTCGTCGGCTATGGGGTGGTTCTTTTCTATGAGTATATACCTCGCAGGGTCAAGAGCGCCGCGCAGCGACCGCGCGGCTTCGTCAGCCTCCCCGCCAGCCCGAAACGTCGGCACGTACAGCACCACTTTGCGCGGGTGGCCGCTGCGCTCGTTCTCCGCCAGCTCGGGATACGCGCGCAAGATGTCTCCCTGCCTGCCGAACGCCCCATCGAGCAGCGCGTCCAGATAAGGCGTTCCCGTGATCAGCGCGCTCCCCATCCCCATGCCGAACGCTTCCGCAAAAAACCGCGCGGTGGCTTCCGACGGCGCGGCGAACCAGTCATAACCCTCGTGCATCTTCAGCGCCAAAGCCCTTTTCATCTCGCGCTCATCCATCGCGGACATGGTCTGCAATCCGAATTTTTTTACCGCGCCCGCCGCGTGCCATATCTGGACGACGGTAAGCTCCCTTCGATGATTCAATACGCTCACGGGTATGGAGTATCCGTCCGTCACGGCCACGCGCGCCGTCGCGAGCGCCCTCATCTGCCTGAGTATCGTGCGCAGATTTCCGCCCGCGTTTTTCATGAAACGCGCGGAGTCCTTCTCCTGGCGCTGAAGGTGCATCTCGGTACTGACGCCCTCTGATTCGAGCGCCGCCGCGAGCCGCGCGTAGTCCACAGACGGCTCATTGCCCTGCCTGCTCAAAAACACCACCTTCCGCTCCACGTGCCGGAGCTTCATAAAGGCATAGATTATTCCCAAAAAGAATTTTGCTACCGCAATGATGATAAGCATATTGAAGTTTCCTGGCCGGAGGCGGCGGCCTACACCTCCGTCTCCTCCTCGGGGCTGTATGTATCGAGCAGCTCGTTCATGCTGTCGATGAGCAGCGCCAGCGACTCCTCCTGCCCGTTGTATATTTCCGTGAGTGCGGCGGCCTGGCCCTCAATGAGCTTGTCGATCATGCCTATCTCCACGGCGTATCCGCCCTCGCCGTTCTCGGGCCTGCCAAGGAGCGACCTGACCACATCGTCGGCGTAGCACGCCTCCGATACGACGCGCCCTTCCGCCCACGTACCTTTGACCTTCTCGATGAGATTGGCGCTGAAATAGTCACAGGTCTCCTTGTCGAAAGCGGTGGCGCTGTAAACCGACTCGATTTCCGACAACTCGCCCAGAGCCGTGTCCATGTCGCCGCTCTGCAAAGCCATCTTCGCCGACTCAAGGCACGCGAGGTTTTGCTGTATGCCCTCGTTCGCGAAGCCCGCTTCCAGATTCCTGTCCAGCTTCAACATCCGATCCTGCATCTCGCGGTATATTTTGAACAAATTCGAGTTGATGTCCTTCGCGCGCTTTTTCATGTCGTCCAGGTTTTCCTGCGAGCCCTGAGACTGGCCGCCGGTGCGCGGGTCGAGCAACGTCAATTCCAGCGCGTAGTCCGCATTGAACCGCGAGATGAAAGTGTCGAGCTTGTTCGCCGTCTCCGCGGCTCTGTCCGCGTTGGCGATGAGATGCACGCTGGCGTATTTCGACGGCGTATCTCCACCCTCCTCGGCGTTCAGCGTGTCCCTGAAATGCACCATCCTGTTCGCGAAAACGAGCGGCCGAATCGGGATGCCGTCCAGCATGAGGGCGGCGTATCCGAGATACCTGCTCATGCCGCGCACGCCGTCCACGCTGTAGCCTCCGACTTCCAGTCTGTCCGCGCTGGAATGGTACATGGATTCGAAATACTGCGCGTCACCCTCGCCGCCGTCCGTCGCGAAGGTCGGGATGCCGCTGGCGTTATAGATGAAGTCCTCACGGTACGTGCTGGGTGGGGAGATATCCGGCGAGATGGAGAGAGCGCCGCGATCCCCGAACGACGAGATGCTGGAAGAAACGAAATCGCGCAATTCATCAGGCGCGTTCACTGAGAAACTTTTCATGGATTTCAGCGGGTATCCGCTGTCGACGTTGAACAGCGCGAAACCCGACTCCGCCCACTCGGGCCGGTTGTAGACTATCTGCTCATACGCGCCCGTGGCCCAGTCAGCCTCCGTGCCGGACTTGCCCCATTCCTCGGCGCCGTGCAGCACGAAGCGGAACGTCTTTTCGGGCTTGATGCCGCCCTCGCGCATCGCCTTCGCTATGCCCAGCACGATGCCGACGCCGGCCGCGTCGTCGTAAAAGGAATGGTAGTAACCGTCATAGTGCGCGATGAACATGATGGAGTCCTTCGTCTTGCCGGGTATTTCGCCCCAGACGTTCTGCGTCCCCTTGTTCTTCACGACCCTGCTGTCCGCGTTCAGAATCACGTCGATTTGCCGGACGCCGCCGCTCTCGTATCCAGATGCTTTGATGGCATCGCGAATCGCCCTGCTGTCACCCGCGCTGATGGCCAGCGCCGGCGCGTCTGCGTCGCCGCATATGTCCTGGCTGCCGATGCGCTCCTCCATAGCTTCCGGCATGACGCTGCACGCGATGACTGCCCTCGCGCCCTTCAGATGCGCCTGGTACGCGGGGTAGTTTATCCACCATTCGTTTTCCTGGTCAATGTCTATCAGCACGAGCTTCCCCTCGACGTCGATGCCGTCGTAATCGGCGGCCGTGCCCTTGCCCAGATACGCTATCGGCACCCGTTCATCGCTCGCCACCACGTCGGTCTGGTATCCCCCCAGCGCGGCCGTGGTAGAAATGCCGCCCGCTGTCTTATACAATATGGTAGCTCCGCCGAACGTCCAACCGTCGGACTGCGCCTTGTCCACCGTCACGTTTTCCAAGCCGATATCGCGCATCGTCTGCGCGAGCAAATCCGCGGCTTCCTTTTCGGCGGGGCTGCCCGCGCCGCGGAACCCAAGCACGGGGTCGTCGCCCAGCTCCGCCAGCTGCGACGAAACGGTCTTGCTGAAATCGGGATCGACCGCCACGGCGAAATCGGCGTAGCCGTTCGGCGCGGCCGCCCGAACAGGAGGTTCTTCCTCCTCGGGCTGCATGGTGAAAACCAGCGTGACCGCCGCCACCGCGACGATGGCGCATATCGCCACAACCCTGGTCCATTTTTTCACGAATGGCATGACTTCATCAACTCCCTTGCAAGAAATACTGCTACCATAGTTTTCTGATCTATTATATCACCGCCCATAACCATCGAAAAAAGTTCGTCCGCGGTGTACTCCTCCACGTCTATAGCTTCGCCGTCATCGAAATTCGTCTCGCCGGCAGTCAGACCCTCCGCGAGATAGAAACGCAACATCTCGGTCGAATACCCTATGGACGAATAACCGCCCATGAGATACCTGACACGCTCCGCCGTATATCCGGTCTCCTCTTTCAGCTCGCGCCCCGCCGCTTCGAGCGGATCCTCACCCGCTTCGAGCTTGCCCGCGGGGATTTCGAGTACGGCGCTTTCCGCCGCCTTGCGGTATTGCCTGACCATCGGTATCATGCCGTCGTCCGTGATGCCGATGATGACGATGCCGCCGCCATGCTCGACTATCTCGCGGTACGACTCGCCGCTTCTCGTCGTCACCCTGTCGCGGCGAAGGTTCAGTATCTTCCCCTCGTACAGTCGTTCGCTCTCTATCGTTTTTTCCTCGAATATCATGTTTTCCTCTCGAATAACGCTTCGAATAATTTTGCCGCAGTGCCCTATTTCGCCATCTTCTTCGACTTCTCCACGCAGGCGTATACCGCGCGCTTCACCGTGTCCATGAAGCCTTCCTTTTCAAGTACGCCCACGGCCTCTATCGTCGTACCGCCGGGGCTGCATACGTTCAGGCGCAGCTGCTCCGCGCTGATGCCCTCGTTTTCCAGCACCATCTTCGCCGCGCCGAGCGTGGCCTGCGCCGCGAAGACGCGCGACTGCCGCTCGTCCAGCCCATGTCTGACACCGCTCTCTATCAGCGCCTGCATATACATATAGGCGTAGGCGGGGCTCGAACCGCTGATGCCCGTCACCGCGTCCATCTGGGCTTCCGTGACTTCGAGCGCACGGCCGACCGCGCTGAACACCTCCTTCACGGATTCAAACTCATCGTCGGTAACAGAGGATGAACGCGCGAGAGCCGACATACCCTCGCCCACCATGGCCGGAGTATTCGGCATGACGCGGACGATCTTCGCGCCGTCTCCGAGAACGTTCGCGAGCCACGCAATGCTGATGCCCGCCGCGATGGAGATGAATACCTTATCAGATGCTGCCGCGCCGCTGCCGTCCGCGCTATCGTCGGCAGTGCTACTGCCGGCTCCGCCGCTGCCTATTGCGCTATCGGAAGCATCCGCGCCGCTGCCTGGCGCGCTACAGGCTGCCGCGCCGCGCAAAATCCCTGCCAACTTCGGTATCACATCGTCGAATATCTGCGGCTTTATCGCGAATATCACGGCCTCCGATTTTGCCAGCAGCTCGGCCTCGTCCGCCGCCGCGTCGATAGTCCCTGCCGCGCCGCCGGCCTTGCCTTCCGCGCCCGCGCCGCCGGCCTTCGCGCCCTGCGCCGCAAACGCCCCCGCCAGGGCTTCCACCTTGTTCGCGTCCGGGTCGTACACGCAGACCGCGCCGCCCCGCGCTGCATAACCCATCGCAATCGCGCCGCCCATATTACCGGCTCCAAGTATCCCAATTTTCATATTCGCTTCCTCTTATATTCCTTATGCCACTTCACGACCGCGGCATATTCCACATTACGCCTTATGCCATCTCACGTGCGCGGCATATTCCACATTACGCCTTATGCCATCTCACGCACGCGGCGAAAATATCGTGCCGCCGCCTTCTCCGCCGGCTATGCGCGTCAGCACGCCCTGTGTCTTACCGCAGACCAAAAGCAGCGACGCTCCGTATTCGCCGACCGCCTCGGCAGCGTCGATTTTTGAATCCATGCCGCCCGAGCCGAAGCTGCTCTTGCCGCCCGTGTCCACAATCTTGCGGAGCGAAGCGATATCGTCCACCTCGCTTATGAGGCGCGCGTCCGCGTGTTCCTTCGGGGACTTGTCGTAAAGCCCCTCGATGTCGCTCATGAGCACGAGCAGATCCGCGTTCCAGAGGTTCGCGGTCAGCGACGCGAGCTTGTCGTTGTCGCCGCTGTCGAACTCGTCAATGCTAACGCTGTCGTTCTCGTTGATGATCGGAACCACGCCCTCGTCCAGCAGCGTGAACAGCGTGTTGCGGATGTGGAGCGTCGTGCTGTTGTCGCGGAAATTGGCGCGCGTGAGCAAAAGCTGCGCCACTATCGCGCCGTGCCGCGCGAAGAACTCCTTGTACGCCATCATCAGCTCGACCTGGCCCACCGCGCACATCGCCTGCTTGTAGTTCATGTCCCCGTGGCGGCTCCACACGCCGACCGCGCTGACGCCCGACACCTCCGCGCCCGACGAGACCATCACCACCTGCTTGCCGCTCGCGCGCAGCTCCGCGACCTGCGCCGCAATGTCCTCCACGACCGCCCTGTCCATATTGCCGTCCGCGCCCGCCAGCACATTGCTTCCGATTTTAATTACTATCTTCCTGCTCTTGTTAAGTATCTCCGTCGCTTTTCCCATGACTAATTCCTTATCTGAATTTGTTCCGCCGTCGGCAGGCTTGCAAGCGCCATTGTCATTGCGGACGCGGGCCCGCAATCGCGCTCCTGCCACTCCTTACACCTTTAACTCCACCTTGTCCTGTGACGCGCCTCCCGCTTCGGGAATTTTATCTATAATAGGCATTATTTCCCTACCGACAAATCCCGCGACCTGCTCGGCGCTCCGCCCCGTGTAGAGCGAGGGCTCGAGCAACCCCGCTATCTCCGCCGCCGACATCCCGAACTCCGAATCGCCCGCGATGCGTTCCAGCAAATCGTTTGGCCTGCCGAAATCCTTCACCTGCTCGGCCGCCGCCTGCGAATGGACGCGGATGCGCTCGTGCAGCTCCTGGCGGTCGCCGCCCTTTTTCACGGCGTTCATCAGTATGTTCTCCGACGCCATGAACGGCAGCTCCGCCATGACATGCGCGTGAATCACCTGCTCGTGAACGACGAGCCCGTCCGTGATGTTTCTGAGTATGTCGATAATCGCGTCGGCCGCCATGAACGCTTCGGGTATGACGATGCGGCGGTTCGCGCTGTCGTCCAGCGTGCGCTCGAACCACTGCGTGGCTTCCGTCATGGGCGGCACCGCTGCGACCCCCATGATATATCTGGCCAGCGAGCTGACGCGCTCGCTGCGCATAGGATTGCGTTTGTACGCCATCGCGGAGGATCCGATCTGGCTTTTTTCGAAAGGCTCCTCGACTTCCTTCATGCTCTGCAGCAGGCGGAGGTCGTTCGTCATCTTCGCCGCGCTCTGCGCTATGCCCGAGAGGAGGTTCAGTGCCTTGCTGTCTATCTTGCGCGTGTATGTCTGCCCCGAGACCGCGACGACTTCGGTGAAGCCCAGCTTCTCCGCGACGAGCGCTTCGAGCCGGTCCACCTTTTCGCCATCTCCCTCCGCTAGTTCGAGGAAGCTCGCCTGCGTCCCCGTCGTGCCCTTGACACCGAGCAGCGGTATGGACTCCGCGAAGGAAACGGCGTCGAGATAGTCGAAATAGAAATCCTGGAGCCAGAGCGAGGCGCGCTTGCCCACGGTCACGAGCTGCGCGGGCTGAAAATGAGTGAAGCCGAGAGTCGGCATCTCCCTGTACTCCATCGCGAAGTCCGCGAGGTTTTTCATGAGCAGCGCGAGCTTGCGTATGAGCAGATGGAACGCTTCCTTTATCTGTATGATGTCAGTGTTGTCGCCGACGTAGGCGCTCGTCGCGCCTAGGTGAATGATGGGCGCCGCGCGCAGGGCCTGAAGCCCGTAGGCATGCACGTGCGCCATTACATCATGCCTCACCTCGCGCTCGCGCGCTTCCGCTTCCGCGTAGTTCACGTCGTGCTCGTATTTTTTCAAATCGGCGATCTGTTCTTCCGTGATGTCCGCCAGCCCCAGCTCACGCTCCGCCTCGGCCAGCGCGATCCAGAGCCGCCGCCATGTGGTAAACTTCTTGTCGGGCGAAAATACGCGCGACATCTCCGCGCTGGCATACCTCACCGTAAGCGGATTTGAATAAACGCCGTAATCCTTCTCAGCCATTTTGCCTTTCTCCTTGTGCATAAAATAACGTTGCCGCCAAAACAAATGGCAACTGACTAATGGTAATGGAACTTAAACCATTTCGCCTATATATTTTACACCATAATTGGTGAATCGACTAACGGCCGGCCAGGATTTTGCCGCGCCCTAAAATACTTTCATCGAACCCGCGATGACCATCTTCATTACCTCGGACGTGCCCTCATAGATTTCCGTGATTTTTGCGTCGCGGTGCATGCGCTCCACCGGGTATTCCCTCGTGTATCCGTAGCCGCCCATCATCTGCACCGCTACCCTCGTAACATCGTTGGCCACCTTGGACGCGTACAGCTTCGCCATCGCCGCCATCGCGCTGTAATTTTGGCCGCTGTCCTTGGCTACCGCCGCGCGCCATGTCATAAGGCGGGCGGCGTCGATGAGCGTCTGCATATCCGCGGCCGCGAACTGAGTGTTTTGGAACGACGTAATGCGCTTGCCGAACTGCTCGCGCTCCTTGGCGTATTTGAGCGCTTCGTTCAGCGCCCCCTGAGCTATGCCGACGCACTGCGCGGCCACGCCTATGCGTCCCGCGTCGAGCGCTTTCATCGCAATCTTGAACCCTTCGCCCTCTTTGCCCAGCCGGTTTTCGACAGGCACGCGCACGTTGTCGTACGCCACCTCACAGTTCGATGCCGCGCGGATACCCATGCGCTTGATGCTCTTCCCGACCGTCAGCCCCGGCGTACCTTTGTCTACCACGAAGGCTGATATGCCCTTGGTTCCCTGGCTTTTATCCGTCATAGCGAACACCACGAACGTGTCAGCGAACTCCGCGTTGGTCGTGAATATCTTCGCGCCGTTTATGACATAGCTGTCTCCGTCTATGACCGCGCTGGTTTTCTGACCCGAAGCGTCCGAACCTGCGTTTGGCTCCGTGAGTCCGAAGCAGCCCGTCTTTCCGTCGCTAAGCAGCGGGCGCAGCCATTTCTCTCTCTGCTCCGGCGTACCGAATCCGTCTATGCACGAACAGGCAAGCGAAGTATGCACGGATACGGTGATGCCTGTGCTTGCGTCCGCCGCGGAAAGCTCCTCAACGCACAGCGCGTATGACAGATAGCCTTCGCCCGCGCCGCCTATGCCCGCCGGGTAGGGTATGCTCATCAGACCCTGCTTGTGCAGTTTGCCAACCAGCTCCATGTTCAATTTTTCGCTCTCGTCCATCTCCGCCGCCAGGGGCTTTACTTCTTCCTCCGCAAAGCGCCGATACATATCCCTCTGCTGCGTCTGCTCGTTTGTCAGTTCGAAATCCATGTTTCTCCTCACTTTCTACAATCGGGTTTTAACTATCCGGATACAATCCTCCGGCTATGCTATTGATGATAAATTTATACGATCATGGCTTTAATAATTAGTATTGAGCCGCCGGGCGTCACCCACGCTTCGGCAGGTGGACGCTCTGTCCGAGCGCGTCGGCGCAGGCTTCCATGAACGCTTCCGCGAATGTGGGATGGGCGTGGACAATATCGCCGACGACCTCGTGCGCCGTCACTTCCATACGCATCAGCGCGGCCGGCTCCATTATAGTTTCGGTAGCACAGCCTCCGACAATATGAACGCCGAGCAGCTCGCCGTATTCTTTCCCGACGATCACCTTGACGAAACCTTCGGGGCTGCCTGACGCGAGCGCCCTTCCATTGGCGGCGAACGGAAACATGCCGACGCTCACCGCCTCCTGATACCGTTCCCTTGCGTCTTTTTCCGTCAAGCCGATGCCCGCCGCTTCCGGCATTGTATAGACGCAGCCGGGTATGCCTCCGAGGTCTATTCGGGCATCGCCTCCCATCGCGCCTATAGCCGCTACATCGGCCATCCTGAACGCGGCATGCGCCAACATCGCCCCGCCGCAGATGTCGCCCGCCGCGTAGACATTCTCTATGCTCGTCATCAAGCGCTCGTCCACGACCACCGCGCCGCCTCTGATCGCTATACTGTCCTTCATGCTTCCAAGACAGTCCAGTACAGGGATGCGCCCCGTCGCCACGAGCAGCTTGTCCGCAAAAACGGCGCTGCCGCCGGCTTCAATCTCAAGCCCGCCGCCCGCCGCACCGCGCACCGCGTTGACGCGCGTATCCGTGAGCACCGCTATTCCGTCAGTTTCGAACGCCTTCCGCAGCGCATCGGATACGGATTCATCCATGTTGGCCACCAGTCGTGGCAAAGTCTCTATGATGGTGACGCTGCTGCCGAACGCGTGAAACGCGGCGGCCAGTTCGCACCCGACCACGCCGCCGCCCAGAATGGCCAGGCGCTTCGGTATATCTTTCGTGGAAAACGCGTCGTCGCTGCTCCAGACCTCCTCATGACAGATGCCCGGTATGGGTGGCATGGAGGGCTTGCTCCCGCCGCAGAGTATGATTTTTCCCGCGCTGTATTCCCTGCCGCCGCACCGTATGCGCTGCGGACCGCAAAGCGATGCGTCGCCCCTGACCACCTCGATGCCGTTCGACCTGAGCAGGCTCGCCACTCCGGACACCAGGGTTCCGACGACTTCATCTTTCCGCCCGCGCACCCTCTCCATATCCACGGAAGCGCCGGAACCCAGCAGAATCCCACGCTCTTTCGCATGTTCTATACAGTGCAGATATTCGGCTGTCTTTAGATAGGTTTTTGCGGGTATGCATCCTCTGTTCAGACAAGTGCCGCCGACCTCGCCCCTTTCAAACAGGACTGCTCTGCCGCCGCGCTGGGCGACCCGTATAGCCGCGGTATAGCCGGCAGGCCCGCCGCCTATGACCGCCACGTCAAAGTCAAAACGAGCGTTCTCTGCTCCCGTATGAGAGTCGCCAACGGCCGGCGGCACTTTCTCCGCTGACGGCGCCGGAGGAAGGGGCGCCGCGTCTGATTGCAAATTTTCCGCAGGGCGTTCGGGCACCTGCTCGCCCTTTTCGCCCAGATACCCCATCACTGACAGTACGGGAACAGTCTCGCCTTCCTCTGCGTAAAGTGCCAGCACCGTTCCCGAAGCGGGGGCTTCCGACTCCATCGTCACCTTGTCGGTTTCTATCTCCATGACAGGGTCGCCCTTCTCGACATAATCGCCGACGCTAACGAGCCATTTGACCAAAACGCCCTCTTTCATGTCCATGCCGTTTTTCGGCATTATGATTTCCTTTGCCATCGAACTCTCCTCTTGCTTATTGTTGATTGAATTTGCCGCTTGCTGATTCGGCTTGCCGTGCGAGCTGTTCGGGATGCTCCAGCAGCTCCTTTATCCTCAGCTGGAACGCGGCCGCTTCAGTGCCGTTGATAATCCTGTGGTCATATGTCAGCGACTGCGTAACGACGCTGCGGAACGCAAACCCGTCACCGCACGGCACAACTTTCTCGGTCGGTGCGCCGATGCCAAGAATCGATGCTTCCGGCTGATTGATGATGGGAGTGAAAGCCGCTACGCCATGCATACCCATATTGCTCAGCGTGATGACACCCCCGCGACACTCGTCGGGAAGCAGCATGCCTGTTCGCGCTCTTTCGGCCATAGACCTGACCTCGGCGGATATCCCCGCCACATCAAGTCCGTCCGCATCACGCAGCACCGGCACGGTCAGCCCGTCGTCCGTTCCGACGGCCACGCCGATATTGACGCCCTCACGCAAGATGAAAGCCTTCTCGCCCTCCGCAAGCCGCATGCGGAAACGCTCATGTTCGCCCACCGCGATAGCCATTGCCCGCAGTATATATGCCGTAACCGTGATACGCTCGCCACGCCCTCTGCCTTTGTTTGCGGCATCGCAGATAGAGACGAGTTCCGTGATATCCGTTTCCACGTACTGCGTGACGGCCGCTGTTTCGGAGGCGCTTTTTGCCATGCGCCTGGCTATGACCCGCCGCATACCGTTCATAGGGATTTTCTTCGCACCCGCTTCCACTTCCGTGCCTGCTGCCGCGCCTGCTCCTTCCGACACGCCTGCGCTCGCTTCCGCACCCTCGCGCGCCGCCATTGATACCGCTTCCGGCACGGTCAGGTCGCGCGAAAATATTTTCCCGTCACGCCCGCTGCCGCTGGCGAGGCGTATGTCTGCACCCGCGGACTCGGCTATGCGCCGCGCCAGCGGCGTGATACGCACCGGCGCTGCGACAGCCAATCCGACTGCGCCCGTTTGCCGATTTCCGGAGTAGCGCATGACAGAGCGCACGGCGGACTCAATGCGTTCGGGCGTGGGGAACACGCTGGCCTCAAGATTCGGATTGAAGGGGATGGGGGCATATATTCCTCCGACGCGCTCTATCGGCGCGTCAAGATGGAAGAACGCGTCGCTGCCGGAAATCTGCGCGGAAATCTCCGCGCCGTATCCCGAAAACTCCACCGCTTCATGCACTATGACAGCGCGGTGCGTCTTTTTCACGCTCTCTATTATCGTATTCCTGTCAATCGGCACGAGACTGCGTATGTCTATGACTTCGGCATCTATCCCTTCGGAAGCTAGGCGGCCGGCAACGTCCATGCACATCTGTACCATGCGCCCGTATGTCACAATGGTCAGGTCCGCGCCCGAACGCTTGATATCCGCGCTCCCCAGCGGTATCGTATACTCGCCGTCCGGAACTTCGCCCTTGGTGCGGTAGAGCTTTTTCTGCTCCAGAAAAATCACCGTGTTGTCGTCGCGTATTGCGCTTTTCAGCAGACCCTTTGCGTCGTAGGGGGTCGAGGGTATGACCAGCTTCAGCCCCGGGATATGCGCGTAGAGGTTTTCAAGCGACTGCGAGTGCTGAGCCGCCGCGCCGGTTCCCCCGCCGGACGCGGTACGCAGCACCATTGGCACGCTGACCGCGCCGCCGAGCATAAAGCGCGTTTTGGCCGCTTCGTTCATTATCTGATCCCAGCAGACGGATATGAAATCCGAAAACATCAGCTCCACGATGGGCCGCATGCCCATCATCGCGGCGCCTACGCCCGCCCCGACAAAACCGGTTTCGGATATCGGCGTCTCGCGTACGCGTTCTTCGCCGAACTCTTGAATCATGCCCTTCGAAACGCCAAACGCGCCGTTGTACACACCGATGTCCTCACCCATGAAGAACACGTTCTCATCGCGGCGCATCTCCTCGCTCATAGCTTCGCGTATCGCGTCGGCGTATGTTATCTCACGCATATGGCCCTCCTTTCCACCCGCCCGCGTAGGCTTCTCTCATCAGCGCTTCGGGAGTGGCCGACGGATTCGGGCATGATTCGGCATACGCGACGGCCTCCGCGATGACCGCGTCCGCGTCCCGCTCTATTTCGTCAATCTCAGCCCGATTAAATCCGTTCTCCAGCATGATGCCTATAAAACGCGCCAGGGGGTTCTTTGATTTCCACTCGGCGATTTCTTCTTTCGTCCGATATTGGTTGCCGTCGCTTTTTGAATGCCCGCTCGTGCGGTAGGTGTGTTCCACCACGAATGCGGGTGCCTGGTTTTCGATGATATAAGAGCGCGCCTGACGCACCGTCCGGTATACGGCCAACACGTCGTTGCCGTCCACATCAAAGCTCTTGATGCCGTATGGAACAGCCCTCTTGGACAGGTCGGTATCGTTCACGATTTTCTTCAGCGGCGTACTCATGCCGTAACCATTATCGGTGCAGATGAAAAGCACGGGCAGCCGCCACGCCGCAGCGAGGTTGAACGCTTCGTGAACCGCGCCCTGCTGCATCGAGCCGTCCCCGAAAAACACCGCGACGATTCTGTCCGACAGGGACTTCATTCGAAACGATAGCCCTATGCCGCACGCAATCGGACAGGCGGCACCGAGGATGCCGTCCATGCCCATCACGTTGCAGCGCAGATCCGAAAGATGCATGGAGCCGCCGCGCCCGCGGTTGATGCCCGCTTCCTTCGCCAGTATTTCCGCCATCATATCCCTCGGCGGAGAACCCTTCGCCAGCACTTGGCCATGCCCCCTGTGCGATGCCAGTACATAGTCTATAGACTCTAGCGCGAATACGCTGCCGACCCCTGTCGCTTCCTCGCCGATGCCAAGATGTGTCGTGCCGTGTACTTTGCCTTGCCCGAATAGGTCAAACACCTGCTCCTCGAACTTTCTGACGAGGAAAAGATATTTCATGACCTTCACAAGAAAGGCTCTGTCCGGCAGTATGTTTTGCAATTCATCCATGCCTGCTCTCCATTCAATGCCCGCGTTCATTCAATGCCCGCGTTTATCCTATTATTCTTCTATCTGTTTCTGTCTTTCAGCAATCGAGCGGAATACATTCGATCCCGACGAAAGCGCTTCGTAAGCATCACAATAAATTTCATATGATTCATCATAAAAAGCCGTCATATCCGCGTCAGGCTCGTAAACGCGATTCACTTTCACAATGGCTTCTGACGCGGAGCGGACTTCCGGGTATATCCCCGCTCCCACCAGTGCGCAAAGCGCCGCGCCCATGAGGGCGGCATCGGTGGTTTTGACTGTTTCCACGGTGCAGCCGTAGCAGTCGGCCTGCAGCTGGTTCCATATATCGGAGCGCGTCGCCCCGCCCATGATGCGGATGCGGTCAACGCCGACCCCCGCCTCCCGAATCGATACAAGAATATCCTTCAAGTCCAGCGTGATGCCCTCGACAATCGCGCGGGCTATGTCCTTCCGGCCGTGCATGAAAGTAAGCCCCAGCAATGAACCGCGCGCATGCGGGTTGTAGCGGGGGGATCCTGCCGAAGCGAAGTATGGCAAAAAGACCAGCCCCCTTCCGCCGGGCGGAGACTCGGCAATCATTTTGTTGATGCGGTCGTAGGGGCTTTCTCCGGACTTCTCAGCTTCGATTTTGTCGTATAGCGCTATCTCGTCCCTGAACCATCGCAGTACGCTGGCGCCGGCATGCTGATTTCCTTCAATCTGCCAATTTCCATGCACCACGCTGTTCGTGACCATGACCTTTCTTTTCGGATCCCTGAACCTCTTATTCGAGAACACCGCCACAAGGCCGGCCGTGCCGATGGAGATGGCCGCCATGCCCGGTGTGACGGCGCCCGCCCCGACGGACGCGCAATTTTGGTCGCCGCCCCCGACGCAAAGCAGGGCGCGTTTGGAAATGCCGATTTTCGCGGCGGCTTCCGCGCAGACCGTGCCTACCGCCGTGCCGGAGGCCGTCACTTTTGGCAGGCGCTCTTTCCCGATACCAAAACGCTCTATCGTATCGCTGCTCCACCGCCGGGCATCCGTTTCCCACATGCACCAAAAAGCGGCGTCCGGTTCGTCCGCATAGTAGCCGTCCGCGCCAAGCACCTTCAGTATATAGTCCTGGAGCTGCACGATGCGTACCGTCCTTGACCAGAGCACCGGGTCATGCTTTTGCACCCATAGTATCTTCGGCAATATCCATATAGAGGAAATGGGGGCGCCGAACAGTTCATAAAATGAGTCCGCTCCGATTTCCCGCTCTATCCGCGACATCTCCGCGTCGGCGCGGCTGTCCTGCCAAGATATCATCTTCATGGGGCGATCGGACGCGTCAACGAAGATGGCACAGTCGCGCTGCGAGGAGACCGCGAGCGAGACCACTTCTTCAGGGGAGACGCCTGCTTGCGTCACAGCCTCGGCGCAAACGCGCAGCGCCGCGTGTGCGAGCGCGTCAGCGTCCTGCTCGACCCAGCCCGGGCACGGGTAATCACACGAATATTCCTCGTATCCGCTGCCCTTTATCTCTCCGGACGCGCTGAGCAAAATCGCTTTCGCGCCTGTCGTTCCCACATCTATGCCGAGCACATATTGATTCAAAACGCTACCTCCGTATTCGCGGACGGCTCTCCTGACTACGCCACCTTGTCCCTCATCTCTACGGCAGTCTCCAGTATCGCCACCACGTTTTCCAAAGGCACGTCGCCCATCAGCTCCTGTGACGGCGCGATGATGTACCCGCCACCTTTTCCTAATATTTCAATAGTTTCCCTTGTCATTTGGCGTACATCGTCCGGCTTCATGAACGGCAGGGCCTGCGTGTCTATCCCGCCCATGAACACCAGGTCCTTTCCGTATTCGCGCTTGACGGTCGCAAGGTCGTTGCACGGCTGCACCGGCTCCCACGCGTCGAGGCCCGCGTCGATGAGCTGCGGCAGGTAGTCCATCATATGCCCGCATGAGTGCATCATGATGTACTGGCCGTGCTTCTTGTACTCGGCGAACAGGCGCTTGTAATGCGGCAGCAGCACCTCGGTGAACATCTTGTGTGAGAAGAACCCGCCACATTGCGTAGCGAGGTCGTCGCCGTGGTGTACTATCTTATAGCCCATTTCGGCCTTTACCTTCGCCAGCTTGACGCGGTAGTCCGTAATTTTCTCCATGACGGCATTGACCGTGGACGGGTTCCCCGCTATCTCGGTCATGAACTGCTCGAATCCGAAAAGGGCGTATGCCCTCTCGTATATCCCGAAGTATCCCGAGGGTATCACGCACAGGTCGCCGGGCACCCCGTCCTTGTCGCGCTCGTACCACTCAAGGTTGCCGTCCGTGAACGGATCCGGAACCTCGTAGGCTTCGGCGGCTTCCTCGATGGGCAGCCCCCAAAGCTTCTTGAGATGTTCGGGCAGGAATTTCGCCGCACGCTCGTTCTTCGCGGCATCGCCTGCAAGGACTCCGTAGTTCGTAAAAAAACCGTCCTCGCCGATCATCGTACCCATGCCGAACCTGTCGAACACCGTGTTCCCTTCGCGGTCCACCTTGACGAAGCCTTCCGCTTCGCAGGCATCCATCATCTCCAGGTCGTTCCTGAAGAAAAGCGGCAGATCGTCCTTCACGAAGGTGAACTGGATATGGTTTTCAAGATATTCATCGAGCTGCGAAGCGTCGTCCAGACCCAGCGCCTGGCTGATTTCCTTGTCCCTCGTCCTGTTGGAAAAAGTTATCTGGCTCGGCAGGTAGTCCACCGCCTCCCTCGTGAACTGCCTAATAACGCGCTCTTTCTTTGTCAGATTCATAGCTTACCTCCTCGTGTGTGTTACTGCCTGTTTCGTTGAATGCGTACTGCAATATGGATTTTTCATTTATTTCATCGCCCTGAAGCTCGCCCGTGATGCAGCCGTTATGCATTACTAAAACGCGGTCGCTCAGCATGATGACTTCGGGCAGTTCAGAAGATACCACAATCATCGAGATGTGATTTTCCTTTCGCAGACGGCGCAGGATTTCGTATATCTCCGCTTTCGCGCCGACATCCACTCCACGCGTCGGCTCGTCCAGGATGAGTATGGACGGCTCCGTGGACAGGCATCTGGACAGCGCCACTTTTTGCTGGTTTCCGCCTGAGAGCTTCCCGACGGGCTGCCTTTGGTCGCTGCACCTTATCGAGAGCTGTGATATATATGCCGACGCCATCCTTTTCATCGATCTCTTGTTCAGTACGCCGTGCCAGGAAATTTTGCCTTCATGTATTATCGCTATATTCTCGTTGACGCTCATGTTGAAGAACAGTCCGTTGGTTTTCCGCTCTTCCATCAGCATGCTGAGCCCGCCCCTGATGCTCTTTCGGCTTGTCGATTTTTGTATGTCATGGTCAAAGACCCTGATGCTGCCCGCGGTTTTTTTCTGTGTGCCGAATATGGTCTCCATCAGCTCTGTGCGACCCGAGCCCTGCAGTCCATAGAACCCCAGTATTTCGCCTTCGAACAGCGAAAAACTGACGTCGCGCACAAGCGAGGTTCTCGACAGGCTTGACACTTCCAATACCTTTTTCGGCGAGATGAAATCCCTGTCCGCCACGGACGCGTACTGCGTCATCAGATCCTTTCCGGCAATCATCCGGATGATGTCGTTCGCCGAAACGTCAGCTGCCTTATGCGTTCCCAGATACTGCCCGCTCCGCAGGACGGATATCACGTCGGCTATCTCGAATATCTCATCAAGGCGGTGAGATATAAATATAATGGTAACCGACTGCTCCTTCAGGCGTCTGATGTTCTCAAACAGGTGCTTCGTTTCGTTGACGGTCAGCGCGGAGGTCGGCTCATCCAAAATCAGGACATCCGCGTTCAGGTCTATCGCCTTGGCGATTTCAATAATCTGTTTTTGGGCGACGCTGAGGCTGTGCAGCGAGGCTCTCACGTCAACGTCGATGCCGTAGCTGTCCAGAATTTCCTGCGCCTTTTCGTTCATCCCGCGCCAGTCAGGGCGTATGCCGTTCTTGTATTCGCGCCCCAAAAATATGTTCTCCGCCACCGTGAGGTTGTCGCAGTTTTTCAGCTCCTGAAACACCGTGGCGATGCCGTGCTTTCTCGCGGCGGCGGGAGTACCTATCTTCGTTTCCGCGCCTTTATATATGATAGAACCCGCATCCTGCGTCAGCAGTCCGGACAGGATGTTCATGAGCGTGGATTTGCCCGCGCCATTCTCGCCTACGAGCGCGTGTACCTGCGCCGTTTCGATATCGAATGAAACATCGTCGAGGGCTCGCACTCCGCTGAATGATTTCGATATATGCTCGAACCGTATGATGCTTGCCAAAACCTGCCCTCCTATTGCTTCTTCCGCGTCCACACATCTATGGCGACCGCTCCGATAATAACTGCGCCGATACAAATGGTCTGGATGAAGCTGGACGCACCGATCAGAATGAGACCGTTGTTCAGAACCCCTGTCAGAAGAACGCCGATGACCGCGCCGAGTATCGTGCCCTCACCGCCCGAGACGGAAGTCCCGCCGATAACGGTGGCGGCGATCACGTTCAATTCCATGCCCTGCCCTGTCGTCCCCTGCACATTGGTCAGGAACGCCAGGTTTATTATTCCGGCTAAGCCCGCAAGCGCGCCAAGGATGGCGAATCCCGTTATCTTCACGAGATTGACATTGATGCCTACCGCTTTGGCGGCACTGGCATTCCCGCCGACGGCCTTCATCCAGAATCCGATGATGGTTCTGTGCAGCAGGAAAAACCCGACGGCGATAACCGCGATGAATAAGAAAATCATCACGGGAATCTCTCCGACCTTCCCTCCGCCTATGAAGAAGAAACTTTCTATACCCGCAACATCTCTTGCCGTTTTGTCGTTAACGGCTACCACAAGGCCGCCCGTGACGACCAAGGCAAAGCCACGCGCTACATTGAGCATCCCGAGCGTCACTATAAAGGAAGGAATTTTAGCATATGTTACAAGCAGCCCGTTGACCAAGCCTATGCCAAGCCCGATAGCAATCCCCAGAAGGATTGACAACCATACGGGCATACCGCCCGATGTCATGAATATTCCCGCCAGCATGCCCGTCATCCCAAAGGTGGATCCGACCGAAAGATCAAATTCGCCCGTGACAAGCACCATGGTCATGCCTACCGTCATGATACCCAGCAGGGACACCTGCCGCAGGATGTTCAACAGATTCTGCGCGGTCAGGAACGAGTCCGTGGTCAGGCAGAAAAACAGGAACAAAATCGCCAACGCGATCAGCACTCCGGCTTCTTTCATGCGAAAAACATTTTTTTTCTCTTTTAGAGCTAATGCGTTTTCCATTATATCTACCCTGTATCCCCTGCGATGGAAGCGCCTGCAATAACATACGCTTCCATCGCGCGCCACTGATGCATGTGCATCAGCTTCCTATTATATAGGCGATGTCAACCTACCGGTTCGCCCGCCTCCAGCATTTCTACATATTCCTCATAATTGTCGCGGCTGACTGACTTGATTTCAGAATCCATGACCTCAAACACATCCGTCTCGCCTGTGGACAGGAAGTTTGCCAGCATTTTGACAACCTGATATCCTTGGTTGCTGGGTTGTTGTGTATACATTGAATACAACCACCCATCTTTTATTTGACCCAAAACCTCATCCGCCGGAGTAAGGTCGTGCCCGCTCACATATATGGGCTTGTCGGAGTCGATATTTCCTATATCGTTTTGCTTCATTACCCTCGCGAATATGTAGGCAGTTCCGCCGAGCGAAACATGCCCGTTGATATCCTGGTTCGCGAGCAGCGCGTTTTCAAGAGTGCCGTACACATCCTGGTCGCTGCCCGGGCAGTCTACCACCTGCACTATTTCGATGTCAGGGTATTGCGCGAACACTTCTTCAACGCCGTCCTGACGCTGACGCGACCATGTAGAGCTCTGCGCAACGGAAGAAATAAGCACCTTGCCCTTGCCGCCCATGGCCTCGGCGACATCCTTCGCCGTCTCCACTCCCGCCGTTTTCAGATTTTCGCCGACGAATCCCAGCCTGCCGGAGTCCGGCGCGTCAACATTGAACGTCACGGTCGGAATGCCGGCCTTCAGCGCTTCCTGGATGATGGGCGTCATGCCGGGCTCGTCCATGACCGCTACCGCAAGCCCGTCCACACCCTTTGTAATAAGGTTCTGGACAACATCTATTTCCAGAGCGGTATCCCATGTTTCCTTGCCCGTCATGTATGCATTCACGCCAAACTCGGCCGCGCCTTGGTCTACACCTTGCTTGATGGCCTGCGCGAACGGTACCGTGGTGTTCATGTATACGACGGCTATCTCGATATCCTTTGGATCCTTGTCGGGTATTTTCAGGCTGTAGCCACCGAAGTCAACCGTTCCGCCCTTTGCCGCGGACTGATCGCCGCTTTCCTCTGTCTGAACATTTGAATCGCCTGAATCGCCGCTCTCCGCACCGCCGCTATCACTGCCCGATCCCGAACAAGCGGAAAATGTGAGCGCCATCAATATGGCGCATAACGACAGTACCAATATCTTTTTCTTCATAAATCTATCCTCCTAATCATGCTGACAAAACCATAACTTACAACTGTAGCCTATTATCTGTTCCGATAACAATGCGCGCACTATCGATTATCGAACATGTATTATTGCCGCACTTCTTCGCGGCCTTTCAATAAAGCTCCTCCGCCAAACGGCCTTCGCAAAGCGCTTCCTCTCTGGACAGCGTGCATTTTATCCTGCCGCCCGACATGACCACAACGCGGTCGCAGACAGAGAGTATCTCCTGCATATTCGATGAGACCAGCAAGACGCCTACGCCGCTTTCCGCCATCTCACAAAATATGTGCTTCAATTCCTCTTTTGTCGTGATGTCAAGACCGTTCGTCGGCTCGTCCGCGATGAGCAGTACCGGATTCTGCGCCATCGACCTGGACACAATCAGCTTTTGCTGGTTGCCGCCGGACAGCGAATTTACCTGCTGCCTTTCGCTCTGTACCGAGATGTCGAGCCTCCGAATAAATTGCTTTGAAACATAGCGGCTCATGCGGTGTTTCATAAACCCGGCGACGCTGATTTTTTTTCCGATAGCCGCCACGATGTTTTCCTCAATAGTCAGATTTCCAAAAACGCCTCCTTTGATGCGCTGTTCCGGTATATACGCGATTTTTCGCTTCACCGCTTTGCAGGCTGAATACGCTCTTTGCCGTTCGCCCATCAGATAGACATTCCCCTTGTCCAGGCGCGCGAGACCGTACGCTGCCTTGGCAATCCAGGATTTTCCGGAACCCACCAATCCCGCGACGCCCACCACCTCGCCAGCCCGAACCGATATCGAGACATCCTGAACCACGTTGCGAATCACCGCGTGTTCGATTCGCAGCACTTCTCTGCCCGGGATACGCACCGTTTCACGCGGCAAAAAACCTTCGTCCTTACCGGTCATCATGCGAACTATTTTTTGTACTGAAAAATCTTTTTTCCGCAGCATCCCCACATTAGAGCCGTCCCGAAGAACAGCAATGCGATCCGCCACACGAATCGCTTCCTGGATGTCCTGCGTCACGAGCAATACCGCGTTCCCCCTGCTCTTATACGCCTCGATGATATTGTAGATACAGGCGCTGTCCGCGGCATTCATGGACGCGGTGGTCTCGTCCATGATAATCAATTTCGACTTCATGCACATTACCATGGCCACGAACAGCAGAAACTGCTGTGACATCGAAAGATCCTTCGCGTAAGCGTCAGGGTTCATCGATATGCCCAGCTCCTTCAGCAGCAGCTCCGCGTTCCGGCTCACCGCCTTGCCGCGGTATGTCCACATGGAGGGTCTGTATGTGCTGTATAAAAATATATTTTCCGCGACCGTGAGATTCGGAGCCACCATCGGCTCCTGCAATATGCTGTGGATGCCCACATTACGGGCTTCCGCCGGAGATGAAAGCTCCGTCGGCGTTTCGTCTATGTAAATCCTGCCGTCATTTTTCTGTATCAACCCGCAAAGAATCCGAATCAATGTCGATTTGCCGGCTCCATTCTGCCCCATCAATACGACGGTTTCGCCTTTGAGGATATTCAAATTCACGCCGTTCAAAACCTTAACACCGTAGTATGACTTCGTGATGCCAACCAAGCGCAACAGCTCCTGTCTCATGACTACTCCTCCAGACACATAATGGCTTATGCGAGTACAATATCAAATTTTGCGGAGTCAATACAATGCATCATTTTTCAGATTTGCATAGGCATTTTTCACTTATTTTGAAACGGCGGCCGCGTGCCAGCTCCCCCGCGAAACGCAAAAAATTATTTTTTCATCAGAGGGAGCATGATTTCTACGATAGTCCCAACATTCTGCGTACTCATCACATGGATACCGTATTCCTGTCCAAAATAGAGATGGATTCTCTCATTGACATTGACAAGCCCTATCGAAGATACCGCGTTGTCCGCGGCGCTCGGCAGGCTCCTGGAAAGTTTTCCGTTGATATCGTCCAGCCGCTGCTGCTCCATTCCGAGCCCGTTGTCCTCAATCGAGATAATGAGGCGCTTTTGAGTGATGTACGCGTGCAGGATGATTTTCCCCTTGCCCAGCTTTGTTTCCAAGCCGTAAAAAACGGAGTTCTCTATTATTGGCTGTATGGTGAGCTTGGGGAGGCAGTAGTCGAAGATGTCCGGATCTTCATTCACATCGATATCAGTGATGAATACGAATTTGTTCGCGAAGCGCAGCTGCTGGATGGTCATATAGCTTTCGGCGTTATTTATTTCCTCGCGGAGAGTTGAAAAATCGTTTTTGTTGCTGATGCTGTAGCGGAACAGGCGCGACAGCGCTTTCGTCATGTTCGCGATATCCGTCACGCCTTCCTTTATCGCAAGCCCCCTTATGGAATCCAGCGTGTTGTAGAGAAAATGCGGATTGATTTGCATTTGCAGCGCATTGATTTCAGCCTGCTTCGCAAGAAGCGTCGCGGTATATTCCCTGTTCGCGAAATCCTTCATGCGGTCTATCATTTTGTTCAAATACGATGAAAGCAGATACAGCTCGTGATCCTCCGGAATGTCGATTTCAAAATCCGCGATATCGTCCGCGTCCGAAACTACCTCGAGCGCGCGTTCGATCTTTTTGATGGGGTCATAGACTTGCCTTTTGAAATAAAGAGCCAGAATGAGCAACGCGGCAGCCAGTCCCGCCAATGAGCCCCAAAATACGATGGGGCTGCCGCCCAGATAGCGGTTCAAAATCCCGAACAGCAGCACCGCGCAAAATATCAACGCGGCCACGAGGTTGATGATGGTCAGCACCTTGAGCCTGAAACGAACCGGCCCGCGCTTTTTTTCTTTTTTCACTTTTTTCTCTTTTTTCACTTTTGGCTCTTTCCGCAATATCATGAGTTTCTGCGCCCTGCCGTATATCCGCCGCCGCATTCTACGCGTTCAGCTTTCTGTACTCGTTCGGCGTCAGCCCGATGATTTTTTTGAACAGCTTCGCGAAATGCCGCTCGTCCTGATATCCGACTTCCAGCGCGATTTCAAACACGCGCATCGTGGTGTCGCGCAACAAAGCGCGCGCTTTCTCCATGCGGTACTCCTGCAAATAGTTCATGAAAGTAGAGCCCGTCTCCTTCTTGAACAATGTGCTGATGTAGTTTGGATTCAGATGCACGAACTCCGCTACGTCCGTAAGCGTTATGTCCGCTTTGTAATTTTCCATAATATATTCCTTCGCGGCGGCTATCATCTGCTGCTGGCCGCTCGCTCTGCTGGCGTCCCTGCCCGCGAATATCGCTTTGATGAAATCCTTGACGAAAGCCTTCAGCGCGGAAAGCGAGCCGATGCGCACTATCCTGTCCGCAAACACGTCCGCGTCTGTTCCCTCGCTGCCGACGACCTCCGTCAAGGTGGCCAACGCGTCGTTCAGAATCTGATGGAGCGTATTCGGATTCAGCTCTTTCACATACTCGGGTTCCAGCAGCCCGTCAATATATGACTCGATGGCGGCTATGTCCCTGGCTTCACACAGCACTGTCAGCTGCGCCTGCTGTGCGGCTGACAATTTTCCTGTCGAATGATTCGCAAAGGCGAGTTTGTTGCTCTCGATAATCGTGTTGGTGCCCGCCACCACCCTGTATTTCACCGCGGTATCCGCGTCTATCCATGATTGATGGATTTGCGTAAGGGATTCAACAGTACCCCCGACTCCCGCCGTCACGACGAAGCCATCATACGCTTCGATATGTATCTTTAGCTCGTTGAAACAATTCTTGATAAATTCGCGTATGGAAAAATCGCGCGGGTGCATGAGGATGCATGTTATCGCGTTTTCATCGATAAAGGACTCGAAGTCAAATTCGGCATGGCGAATCTGCTTCTCCACATTCAAGAGCAGATTTTCCACGACGATTTGCCGTGTTTCATTATCGGGTGTGGCGGACGCGCCGGGGGTGGCGGCTGTGTCGGGCAAGGCCGCCGCGATGGGGGTAGCTGACGTGTCGTCGTCAACGCAAAAAATGGCACAAGTGAATGCCATTCCCGAGGGATCCCACCCCTCGATTCCTTCGATTTCAGTGGGGCGGATATTCGCGTCCCCTTCCTTCGCTATCGTGCAAAGAATCTGCTTCCGCAAAACACCGGTGGTATTCTTCAGCTTGGACATGACATCGCTGTCGTATTGGTCTTTTGAGTTTTTTTCGTAAATGCTATCACGTATGCGCGACAATGCCAGCGCCAATTCATCTTCGTCAACGGGCTTGAGTACATAGTTGACGACATTGCATGACATGGCCTGCCGAGCGTATTCGAAATCCCGATATCCGCTGACGATAATAAAATGGCTGTCTATCCCCTCTGCCCGCGCCGACCGTATCAGTTCCAGCCCATCGACTCCGGGCATGCGAATATCCGTGATAACGATATCTATATGGCTGTCGCGCAGCACACGCAGCGCTTCCACTCCGTTTCCCGCCAGAGCCGCGACATTCATATTCAATTCCTCCCACGGCACAGACTCTTTGATAAGTTGGCAAATCCAATTTTCGTCGTCTACAATCAAGACACTGAGTGTCGGAAGCGCTGGATTCATGGCATGGCTACCTCTCATTACTTCTTTACCGAAGATATCCCGGGTTCTTCTGCCCATTATTGTACCACACCGCGAGGCGGTTCTCGCGGGCAGATGCGATAGTTATTGCGAACAGGTGCGATAGTTATTGCGGGCAAGCCCTAATCCGTCGTTACAAAACGGGTGAATAAGTGAAAAATACCTCTGCAAATCTGAAAAATGATGCATTGTATTGGCTCCGTTAAATTTGATATTGTACTCGCATAAGCCATACCGTGTCAGATTGATTGGTTGGGCGTTTTTCAGCAGGAGGTGCTAACAGATGGAACAAAGACTGGGCAACGGGCTTGGAGATTCAATAGGGGTTTCGCTGGACTTCATCGCAATATCCGGATATTTGAACATCCCGTTTGAAATAAGCAAGAAGGAAAAAGAGATTCTTCGCAAACTGGCGTACAGGATAAAGGAGCTATCCAAAAGGCCCGTCGAGGACGAGAACCGGGAGCTGT
>JAIRPQ010000089.1 GCA_031256875.1 Eubacteriales Family XIII. Incertae Sedis bacterium
GTCCACTCGGGATCCGGCAGCACGGCGCCGAGCGTCGTGTAGGCTTTCGCGTAGGACAGGCCGCGCGCTTCTGCCATCGTTCCCTTAAGGCCGTCCTTCTTCGCGACGAAATTTCTCGCGCCTATTATTATTCCATCATCACCCGTGCCTATCGTGAACCGGCCGTCGTTCACGACCACCGCGCGCGTGGCTGCCGCTGACTGATTTCCGTGGCTGTCGGTCGCGATGTAGTCCACACTGTATACGCCTACGTACTGCGTGTCTATCTCGTTCACGCTCCGGCCGTCCTTCGTGATGGCGGCAATGGTCACATTCCTGAACAGTTCCCGCGATGTGCCGTCCGCGTCGTCCACCCAGTTCGGATAGTCCTCGGGGTCGGTCACCTGTAGACCGTCTTTCAGCTCGTCCGCGGTCAGCACTGTGGGAACATTGAATGTCTGCTCTATTTCGAGCGGCGCTTTCGAGAACTCTATCGCGGGGCATTCGCCCGCGCCGATATTCGCCTTGATGCTCGCGGTCACCTGATTTGACTCGGCTGCGTTCGCGGGGTCGTCCACCATGAGCGTGATGTCGTGCTCGGCGGGAGTCCTCGCGTTGTAGCCGTCCCAGCCTGAGCCTGGTGCCACCTTGACCGGCACCGGCTCGCCGTAGTTCGGGTTCGGTGTCTGGTTCGGGTTCGCGCCGGCTGCCGGCAGCGTCTGGCGCAGGTCGATGGCCTTCGCCGCCGACTCCGCGATGATCTCGGATTCCGTGCCCGCCACATCGCCGACCTCTTTCGAGAAGTCGTGCGCTATTATCGCGTAGCCGCTCACGACACTCCAGTCTCCGACCAGCACGACGCCGCTCTGCGTCACCCTGTTGTAGTCGGAGTCCGCCACGGAGTAGTCCACCTTGAACGCGCCCTCGGCATAAGTGTCCACAGTGCCGGCGTGCGTGATGGCCGACGCGGGGAGGCTGCCGTCCTCGTTGTCCTCGGCTCTCACGCCCTGCATGAAGCTGGGTGCGGTATCGTCATACGCGCCTTCGGGGAAGGCGTCGCCCACGGCCACGGTCTTGACGGCCGGCACCGTGAGCCTCGGCGGGGTCGCGTTCGACACGAGAACTTTTATCGTCACGGCCGTGTTCGGCTCGTCTTTGATATGGAACGTCGCGAGATAGACCTCGCCCTCCACGAAGCCGGCAGCGCTGAAATCCTTCGCGGTGTCGTTCTCTTTCACGACCGCGCCGCCCAGCGCCACCGCGCCCTCGATTTTGTCAAGGCTGCTGCCCGTGCGCCCGAACCCTTCCGCGAGTGCGCGCGCGATGAACTCGTCCGCGTATGCGCTGCCGCTCTGCGCCGCCTTAGCCGCCAGCAAATCCGCTTCGGTCAGATTGATTCTGAAATCCTTCGCGAGTATGGAGTATAGGACGCCGTTGCCGCCGTGGTAATTTCTGTCGTCCACGACCTCGGCCTGCACCTGCTTGCTGAGCGTGGGGCAAGCCAGCGTCGGCGTGTATGTGCCCTTGCTGTTTTTGCCGTAGCCGCCGTAGCCCGAAACCTGCGGCGCGACGGGATCGCCGTCCACCTTCCACGCCTTCGCTTCGGACAATCTGATGATCTGCGCGTCCAGCGCGCCGAAGTCCACCTCGGACAGACCGACGATGAACGACTTCGCCTGTAGGACATAGCTCGCGCCCACCTGAATGCTGCCGTCGTTGACTATGACCGCGCGGCTCTGCGTGACCTCGTTGTAGTCGCTGTCTGTCGCCTTGTATGTAACCTTGTATACGCCCGCCCTGTCCGCGGGTATGTCTGTAACCGCCGCGCCCGACGCGGTGATGGACGCAATGGTGACCGTCGTCACAAGGTCGTCGTTCGGGTTGGCGTCATCCTTTTTGTCGGTGGCCGTCACGCCGCTCATTATCTGATCCGGCGTGAGGTTCGCGGGCGCTGCCGCTGCCGGCAATACGAGCGGAATCGGATCTAACGTCAGCACAGGCGGCTCGCCTGTCGCGACCGACACGGTCAATACGGCCGTCACGTGCGCGGGGCTGGAATCGTCGGATATCGTCACGCGGTACGTGCCGACTGCCGAGCTGAACTGTGTCGGGTTTCCCGCCGAATCCGTGATGCCCGCGATGGCCACGCCCGCGTCAAGGATGAATCCGTTCGGCATCACCTTTTCCGTGTGCGCTTCCAGCGCGTTCAGCAGCTTTTCGGGGGTGTCCAGCGTCGCCGCTTCGCCCCTCGTTAACTGTAAATTTTTACCATATGCATAATAGACCGCGCCTGACGCGTCCGGACCCGCGGGCCCCTCTAACACGTCCGCCTCCACCACCTTGCCGATGATAGTCTTGCTTATGTATCCGGTGGCGGCATTATCGTCAATGCCCGCCATCGTTATGACATGCGCCCCTGCTGTCCTGGCGTAAGTGCCACGGTCCGCCACCTCGCCGGTTCCGACAGGCGCGCCCGTATCGCCCTCGTAGAGCTTCGAGCGGGAGTTCAGCAATATCTCCGCGTCCAGAAGCCCGTTGTTCGTCGTCACCTCCGAGAGCTTGGTCACGAAGGAATGCGCTTCCAGCACCCTGCCGCCGTTATTCGCGTTCACGACATAGGTGCCGTCGTTCACCACGACCAGCCTGTCCGCGGTCACCGCGTTGTGGTCGGAGTCCGTTACCTCGTATCTGAGGTGGTACAGACCCACCGCGCCCGTGTCCACGGTATCCGAATCCGCCGCTATTGTCACGTCCGGCGTGATGTCCGTGTCCTCGGTATCCCATGCCGTCACGCCGTCACGCGCATCAAACGTAGCGCCCTTCTGTATCTCGGTGGGCGTCGGCACGGTCAACACAGGCGTGTCGCCGTTGCTTACCGTTCCGATAATATATGCTTCGAGCGGTGTGCCCGGCACGATGAACTCTATATTGTATTTGCCGAGCGCGGCCGAGAAATTTCCGTTCGACCTGACCGATGGTGTCAGAGCCGGCGCACCAGCGGTGAGCGTTATCGCCTGCGCGCTCGCGGCCAGAATCAGCTGCCCGCCTATGTCCTGCGTGTCCAGCATCGCCTGAGCGTCCACCGCGTTGCGCTGGAAGTCCCACGCGATGAGCGCGTATCTGCTGTCCTTCGAGCCTTGGTCAACATAAGACGCGCCCGTAACCTTGCCGATTATTTCCTTCTCAATCGAATAGCCGGACACCGTCCACTTGAAGGTGTAATCGCCTGCGGGCGGCTTGTCTCCGTAGCCCTGCGGCATCGCCGCCGTGGGTGAGCCCGCGCTGTTCAAGCTGTTGCCGTCGATGTCGTAGGCTTCCGCAAACGACCAGTTGCGCGCCTGGTCTATCTGGCCCGTGACGTCGGCTCTCTTGGCGACGAAATTTCTCGCGCCGATGATAATGCCGCCGTTGTCATTCGGGTCTATCTCATAGCGTCCGTCGTCCACCACGATGGCGCGTGTGGCGGTGGTCTGGTTGCCGTCGCTGTCGGTCGCGAGGTAGGTGGCCTTGTAGACGCCCACGTTCTGCGTGTCAATCTTCGTGAGCGGTGTGCCCGACTGCGTGAGCGAAATCACGGCGGTCCGCGTCACGAACAGCTCACTATCCGTCGCGTCCGCATCTTCCCATGTCGGGTTGTCCCTGTCGTCAGTCACACGCATCTCCGCTTTCAGCGCGCTGTCCGTAATCCGGAGGACATGCGAAACGCCGGCTGTGTGCGGTATGACGAGCGGGCTCTGCGTGAAGCTGAACTCGGGCGGTATGAGCGGCATCAGCACATACCCCGCGTTCGAAACCATGCGCTGGTTCGCGCCCAGGTCGAGCGCGATGGCGTGGCTCGCGCCGTCGTCCGCCGCGATATTCGTCTTGACGCTGGACGCGCTTTGATCCTTATCGGCGTCACTGACCGTCACGAATCCGTAATCGGTGATGGCCGGATATTTGACGACATAGCTGCCCGCCGGCAGGGGCGAGCCGCCCGATATTTTGTCAAAAAGGAAACTGCCGTCCGCGCCTGTCGTGGCGGTCGCGAGCGGACTGGAATACGTCTGGTCGGCCGCCGCGTATAATGTCACGGTCCGGCCGTCGAACCGATTGAGTTCCGTGGCTCCGATAATGCCGTCGCCGTCCTCGTCGTCCCAGAGCACGCCCGCGATCACGGCACCGTTGCCGATGGCGGGGCCGCTGACAGCCTCGTCCACCGCGCCGGCGGAGGTGAGAATACCGCCCTGTGGCGGCTGTGGGTCGCCGTTGGTCAGTTCGCTGCCGCTGATGCCGTCCATGCCCGAGGCGTTCAGTATGAGCCGGCCGGTATTCTTGATGCTGCTCGGGTAGCTGCCCGCTACCGGTGCCAGCTTCGCTTTGATATAGACGTTGACGGTCTTGCCCGCAAGCCCCGTGAAGTCCGTTATATTGTATGAGACCTGTGTGCGCGTCGGGTCGGCCGGAAGCGCGCCGGCCGAGAGTTTCGTGCTGTCCACGGGGAATGCCGCGTCCGGCCCGCTGCCGTCCGCGATGCCAATGGCGAAAGAGCCCTGCTCGCCGCTAGCGTACTCCAGACCCGCCGGCATGATGTCCTTGACCGTCAGGGAATTGTAGCCCGAGAGGTCGGCCGGCAGCTTGAACTGCAGGCGGTATTGCAAGAGGGTATTGCTGTCCGTGACCTTCATGTCGTCTACATACGCGCCCGCGCCGCCGTTAGCCGCCGCGTCGTAGACCTGCTTCTTGAAAGAGGACGCAAGCCCCGAGGTATCGGGCCATCTGTAGCCGCCGCTTATGCCGGCCGCGCCGCGATAGTCGTACTGCCCCGCCGTATCGTAGTCTACGTGGAAGTCGTGGCGTCTCGCACTGTCGCAGTTCGTCATGCCGTAGCCGGACAGGTCGGGGAATACGATATACAGATCGCCCTCGGGTACCTCGGCTATCTGTGCCGGCGACTGGGCGTCGCTGTACGCCCCGAAGGAATAGCGCCCGTAGCCGTCCGTTATCGTGCTGTCCACGAGCGTGTCTGCCCCGCCGCCCGATGTGGCCTTTTTGTAGAGCCTTACGTTCTTGCCGATGAACCTGCCCGTTTCGTTCGCGTCAATAATGCCGTCGCCGTTCGCGTCCACCCAGAGCGTGCCGTCCACGCGCGCACCGACTATCCGCGCGCTGACGGGCTTCTTCAGCACCTTGCCGCCGAGGGAAGTCGCGTCGTAGCTGTAGGCCAGATCGATTTTGGTCTTGCCTGTCACCGCCTGGAATGCCGCTACCTTCGCGCCGGCGCTTGCCAGCGTCGGCGTTTTCTCGTCTATATCGCCCGCGGCCGTGACGGTGTATGCCTTCGCACCCGTCCAGTAGTCGATGTTCTTCTTCGGTGTCGCGTCGCCGCGCTGCGCCGCGATGCCCTTCGCGTCGTTCACGAGCATGTCCGCGTCGTACGCGACGAGCGCCGCGCCCGTCGTCACCTCCGCGCCGTTCGGCACGATGAGAATGTTCACGGACTTGGAGAGCGTGACCGTGTCTCCCGACGTGGCGTTGCTGTCTATGCTGTGCGTGTAGTATGTGACAGCGTATGTGCGCGTGTATTCGCCAGCGGCCGCGTCCAGCGGCGTGGAGAGCGCGTGGAAAGCGTCGTTCGTGACGATATTGTCCTGGTCGTTCGCCACGATGTCGTCCGTCAGGAAGGGGCGGCCCATCACGTTCGTGGCCGAAGCGCCTCGGAGAGCGGCGATGATTTCCGAGTCGGATTTCGCAGAGCCGCTCGGCTGCGCGACCAGCGCCCTCGCCGCGTCCTCTTTCAGTATGACCGAGGTCGCTTCCAGCTCGGGGGTCTTCGTATAGTCCACCTCGATGTCAAAGCTGTACTCCTTGTCGTCCTGCCCCGAGGGGAGCGTTCCGTATACGGGCGGAGTCCGGTAGCTGCCCGTCTTGCGCCCCGAAACGGCCGATGCCCACTCGCGCGTGCGCTTGCCCGTGTCGTAGTAGTCGGGCACGCTCTGCTCAAACTCGTGGTAGTCGTATTTGCCCTTGCCTGGTTGATTCGGCGGGTTCTCCAGCACGTCGTAGCGGTCCGAGCGCGCCACGGTCAGGTCTTTCGACCACTCGCCTGACGCGGCGTCGGGGAGGAAGCTAAACTTCGCGTAGAGATTCTTGCTGGACGGTATGGCTATCGCGCCCGATACGGTGTCCGTGTTTCTGTCCGCCGAGCCGTACACGTCGAGACTCTTTGCTCCGCCTGTCGGCTTGCTCGTGCCGACGTTCACCGAGCCGGTCTTGGAGGTACCGGCGGAATCCACGATATCGTATCTGACCTTGCCGAGCGATACGCCATCGTCGCCAGGCACCACATCCCAGTTGTAGAACGCGCCGGCCACGCATACGCCGTAGCCGCTGTACGAGTCGGGGGTGCCGGAAGTAAAATGCGTGTCCGTGTCGCCGATATACGTCTTGCCGCCCGCGATGTCCTGCCCGTTGAAGTTCGCGGGCGTGAGCTTCTCCACGTTGGTCTTGCCCTGCGTGCTTGTCGAGCCACCCGTGTTCAGCGTGATGACCGGCCATGCCGTGCCCAGGCCGAACCAGTTCGTCTGCATGCCTGAGGACGCGTCCACCGACCCCGTGCCCGTGTAGGGGGACCTGAGCCAGGTGAGGGCCGAATCCGAGTCGGCGAAATTCACATCCGAGAACACTATCTGGTTTTTCGAACCAGGCGAAACCACATAGCCCTGGCCTTCGATATTCAGCTTGCCCGCTATGAACAACTCCGATGACGATTCGACGCCAAGGCCCGCGCCATCCTTCAGCGTAACGTCGCCGAATTGGTCATAGGTGCTTCCATGGTTGGCTGCGGTCGCGCTTCTGCCGTTCAGGATTCCGCCCGACTTCGCGATGAGTAGACGGTCTTTGATGGTCGCGGATGTAAAATTGGCAATACCGTTAGTCGTGTTAGCCTCGCGCGAGCCGTTGACATTGATGCGCCACGGGAAACCGTCGGACGGGTCTACACCCGGCTGCTTGTCGTCCAGCGGCCACTCACCGCTGACAGATTCATCCCAGTCCGCTGGCTGCGGCTGCGGCCCGACATTCAGCACGGCCTTGTTTGTGGTAGTGGATGCCACGGTATTGTTGATATTATCTGTCGGCCCACATGCTGATATATTGCCCGTCGTACCCGCGGACACCAGATTGACGACCACATCCCTCTTCAGCTTGTTGCTGCTGATGTTGCTGTAGTTTGTAGCATAGATGTTTCCCGTGGTGCTGCCGGGCGAGTTGATATTCATGGTTATTTTGCCGGCGCGTGTATTGTCGGTGGTAGCGGCAGATGATGCCGCATCGCCATAGATGTCTAGGCTGTTGAGATCCACACTCGTGTTGCCAGGGTCGGAAAAGATGTTCAGCGTTATGGTGTTGGCGGAACTCGAACCGAGATAGACATTAGTGGTAGCGGGATCAGCACCGGTGCTTAGTCTGCGGCCGCCGCTGATAGAATCTCCTTTTTCTATACTGAATCCATGTTTATTACCGCGAAAGTCAAGCGTCATTGTGGCATTGCCGAAGATATACCCGTTGTCAGAGGGGCCGCAGGAAAAGCCACGTGCAGGAACGCCCCCTGCCGTGCCCGAAAAATCGCCGCCATGTATCTTCACGTCAACATCGCCTTTGATGCGATGTGACGCAGTAGAGCCATATGTGCCGCCCATAGAAGCGTTGATTATCGTGTTCGGTGCATCAAAGACCTCGACAGACGCATCGCCTATCTGGTATTGGTCATTATATCCGCCGCCCGAGAGGAACCAGTCCACCTGGCCGCCCCTCACCTCGGCGCGGCTCGAACCGATGTGAACGGTGCTGGAGAAACCGGAACCTTCACAGGTATCTACGACACCGCCCTCGTGGACGCGAAGGCTGTCGCCCCATTGAGAGCCGCCGAAGCTGCCGCCATAAGTCCAGCGAGCAAGTATATTCTTTGTAACAAGCGTAGTGTTGCCGACTACCACAAACCCGTTGTTTCGAGAAGCTGTACCGCCGCCGCCAACCAAGTCAAATCCGGCATCGTCGGCCTGTCCGTTGTTGCTGTTCGAGTACGTCCAGTTTTTTCTGTTCGTATAATACACGCAGCCCTCGGTACCTGCGACAGTATAGATATTGCCCTTCTCAAAACCATAGCCTGCGCCGCGCAGATAGCCGGCGGCCTCACTGTTGGAAACCGAACCCTCTTTTATTTCGTTCGTGATATTGCCGTAATGCTTGTAGTCAGCCACTGTTTCCGCAGCCGCGAAGCTGGATTCTATATTGCCAATGGTAAGGTCGGTACTCGTTGATGTGATAGAAAAATTATTCCACGCGCCGGATATCGACGCACCGGATCCGGAGCCACCCGAAAAACCCGCATAGCTGCCCTTATTGTATTCACCCGCTTTCAAAACAGTATCTACATGGCCCTTTACCGTGCCAGCATCCGTATTAGTACCAACAAAGCGTGATCGACCGGCAGTATAAGCGCTAGTGTCTATATTGTTCGTGATGACGGTCTGCCCCGTGTTCGGCACGACCTCGGGCCTGCCACCCACGCCCGCCGCATATGTGGGCATATATGCGTCTGTACCGATATCACCTATGCGCGAACCACCGATAATGCATGGTGAAGCATATGTAGATGCACTGGTACTCTCTCCCGAAAACCTGCCCTGGCCGCTGATGGTGTTCTTTATCTTGCCTGTGACATAGCCGAAGCCCGTTCCGCCTACAAAAAAGCCCAGCCCATTGGCATTAGTCGCCATGCCCGTGATGGTGGTGGTGGCGTTACCGTTCAGATTGGCCTTGTCTCCCGCCGCGGGATCTGCGCCTTGCGCACCGTAGCCCGCGCCAAAGACATTGATTTCATTGCCCGAGGTGTTATTGATATTGATGGCGGCGTCGCCCGTCAGTGTGCCGCGATAGCTGCCGCCGACTATTCTCGATGCGCCGTTGCCCGTGGACCAGACGGTCAAGACCGGATTGCCGCTGACATCGCCGGACGCCGCGCCGCCATAATACTGTGTCGCGCTCGTAGCCCAAGATTTGTGGCCGAGCGTCAGGCTATAGCCGTTCATATATATGTCGTTTACGGTATATCTGATATTTCGCAGCTGCACATTGCAGGCAAAATTGACTACGATGTTACCGGTTGCACCGAAAATCCCATGCGCCGAGTTCGCGGAAGTCGCCGGTTCGGGTGTCAGTGGTGCGGGGTCTGCGCTGTCGCCCGTGATGACGAGCGTTGTCACCTTGTTCTTCAGAGACGCAAAATCGACGCCGACGGGACTATGCCCGCTGCCCTTCACGTACATCAGCCATGTGCCGCCCGTGCCGTTGTCCTTCATATAAGTCACGGCGGCAGTCAGGTTCGCGTAGTCGGAGGTCGCGCCGCTCGGGTTTACCAGCCTGATGTTCATACCGGTCGGAAGGTTGTCGAGTTTGCCCGATGCAGATGTCACTGTCCAGTCGCCCGCCTGCGGCGAGACCCCTCTCGTGGCATTAGGTTTAGCGCCGGCTTTATTATTGGCCGCGTCTGTGCCGTTCGTGCCGCCGGCCCCATCCGCGCCCACGCCCGGGAGCTTCTCGAAGGCCGCCGTGTACTCCACGTCTGCGGTGACGGGCTGGACCGCGATCTGGTCGCGCGTCAGAAATAGCTCGCTGCCGCCGTCCATGGTTCGCCAGCCGGTAAACACATCGCCCGCGGACGCCGGAACTATCGGGACGCTGGCCTTCGCCACGCTGTCGCCCTCCGCCACCTGCACCGTGAAGCGGTCTGTGCCGTCGCCGTACGAATAGCCGCTCGGCAGGACGAACGAGACCGAATACAGCGAAGCCGGCTCGCTGTGTTCAGCGGCCGCGCTATCTCCGTTTTCTCCTTTTGGCGCCTGACCAGTGGCGGCGCCACCGTCAGGTGTGGCAGTGTCTACCGCTCCCGCCTTGGCTCCGCCGGCGGAGCTGTCCGCGTACATTGCCGCCGGTGCCATATTCGGCATCATAGCCACGAGCATCGCGGCTGACAACAACAGCGCCACAGCTATTTTTAGCGGTTTTGTCTTTTCGTTTCCTTCGGGTTCACTCCAATACATTGTGCATGCTCCTCCCTTTTCGGCTGCAAACGTAACCCGAGCAATTTCTTGCTCTTATAAGGTATTCAATTATTTAATGCGACTCCACATTTTTCTTTAATGTTGACATTATATATCCAAAAAGTCTATTTGTAAACAGTATTATCGAATTTTTATTGAGCGCTATTATATGTATCCCAGAGGGCGGATTTTATCGCTCGGCGACAATACATCACCGGCAGGGAATATTTTTGTGTAAATTTACACGTTTTCAGGTGGAGGCAGGCGCACGCTGCATTTCTGCAACATAGCAAAATTTCAGTTGAACGCTTTAGCGCGCTAAATTATCTTCATATTATTCTGAAAAATTCTAGAGACAAACTTTCCGTGATTCGCGTATTCGCGGAGAGTTTTATTGATATTATATTACAAGGTTTGGTCAACAAGCTGTTGGCCAATTAGCAAAGGTCATCACCCAAATTGTTCAAGTTGCTCCATGATTTTCAGGACTGTATTTAGCGTATCAGCGAATGAAATCTCTTTTGCATAACCAAAATCCTGACGATACTTGTTCCAGAGCATTTGCATATTTTCGTTTCCACGGAGATTATCCATGATGTTCTGAAATCTTGGCATGATGGACAGGCTACCTCTTTTTTCGGAGGTTTTGGTTAATGCCTGTTTCAACACAGCAAAGTCACATTCGCTGCTGCGCAAGGTATAGAGAACGTGAATATCGTAAAAATCCCTTGCCCTTGTATTCGTGATATTTCGCGACAGCACGGTTTCAAGTTTCTCTGCGAGGATGGTTTCAAGATTATATGCAGGCATTGATATGGTGCGTTCATCAAACAGCAGTTTGAAAGTATAGATGATTTCGGCAGGTGTTATCTTATCTCCGGTGGTCACATCAACAGTCAAGGGAACGGCAAGAGAATCATAGTTCGCGGTCAGTTTTACCCGCAAACCGGAGTAATCGTCCCCTTCCCTTATGTCAGTAACACGGGATAACGTAAACCGGATGTTGTCATCTATCTCTATGGCACAGACTTCTTCAAAGACGGCTCTGATGGATTCATGGGTGAGGGAGAATCCTTTGACGGTCGTGTCCAAGTCCATCGTTGCCCTTGCATCAATCCCGACAATAGCCGCAATCAAAAAACCCCCTTAATTATGAAATTATGCCGATACTCGGAAAGTGAAATACGCTCCAACAGACGCTCCATCATATAGTTTTGCATGACGAGCTGTGCCGCAAGACCATGCTCCTGCGCCTTTTTCTTGATAAAGGCTTTGAGCTGCATCGGATTGGTTGTAATCATAGTAACACCTCCATATAGGTAAGTATTTTAGGTTTCACACGAAGCCGCTCCGCATAGTCAATCAGTTTTCCGATGTCCTTTGTCTTGGCGGCGGCATATATTTTCATTGCATTGTTTATAACGCCGATATCACAGGTATTACGGCCTTTTACGATGTCACAAAGCGAACGCTCCACATCATAGACGCGGATGATGTTGCCGGCAGGCGACGGCATTTCGATTATGCCCAATCCGTAAATATTCTGTGTGACAAATTTTGCTTTCGCGTTTTGATTTTTAAGACCAGCAGCGTTATACCCATGCGGGAACGTGAGTGTGTATGTGTGCGGCGTGCGGTCTGTCATATCGTGTAGATAAAGAGCTGTTTCGTTTGAGAAAATCCCTTTTGAGAAACGGTATTGCAAAATATACATCTCATCTTCCCATGCTTCGGGAAGCGCGTAGATTCCCCGAGCTGCACGATAGATACGCCCTTCATCTGCAAGCTCACTCAAAACACGTCTCGGAATCCCCGCATCTGTAATCTGCGAAGAAGTCACAAAACCTTTGTTCCGCTTAATTATGGAATAAACCATGTCTGCATTGCTACTCACTGTATCACCGCCTTTGTACGTTCTCGCTACATATTGTACCATATTGAAGCGTAAATGTACAAATCAATTTACCCATTTACAAAATAATGCGATGTCAGCCTGACCGCATAACACAAAGCAACCCGTAAAAAACACCGCAGAGAAGGAAAAATCCCAACCAAAGTGATTGGGAAATTCTGGAATTTTGGTGGAGCTAAGGGGGATTAGCAGCCGCTGCGCGTCTGCCGGTCTCGGCGGGTCTGCGACACCGCCTTCGACCCGTGGCCGTCCGCTGGACGCCCACGCCCTTGCGGGTTCGATCCCGCCGTAAACAAAAGAAAATTCCCAACCCATACGATTGGGAATTTCTGGCATTTTGGTGGAGCTTAGGGGGATCGAACCCCTGACCTCGTGATTGCGAACCACGCGCTCTCCCGAATGGTACTGAAACGATAGTCACCTATCCAATCAATAACTGCGGTGTATATCCATCAAATCCAAGTGCCATATCTGAATCGCACCCTGCTGGAAGCGTTCATCGCTATCATAACATAAAAGTCGTACATTTGCGCTTTGGAATTGCCTCTATGTATAATGAAGGCATCCGAACTGCATAAGGAGGGTTACACGATGAAGAAACAAAAACACTGCTTTACATATGAGGAATGGCGATTCCTCATATGCGCCATGAACCGGTATCGCAACGCGCTGATTGGCGAGGGGCGGTACACCGACACGGTAGATGACGTGCTTTGTAAATTGCAGACAGCAAAAACCAAGAAAGTCGAAGTCTCCTAAAACTAAATAACGAACACATACCATGAGCCGTTTGCTCTCAAATGAGCAGTCGGCTTTTTGTGTTTCCTCCCGGAAATGCGTACACAGCCTCCCATGAACATCCATTGCAACCGAATACATGAAGTGAAGCCGTTTGTCCGGTGAGCCGGGGGCAGGCAGTGTTATTTATGTGCCGATGATGCTTTGTGCCTTTGCGACAATCAAGCCTTCATCGTCAAGCAACGTGAGAGCGAAGCACCTCTTTCCCGCATCCTTCAGGGACGCCCCGACATGGTAGACCTTCTTGCCGTCCACGATGATGAAACGGTCATGAAACTCGTCGGATTTGACGACGCTGACCGTCGGGTATTGCGCGTTTATTTTGCCAAGCCCCGTCTGCGTGATTTTGCCGGGCGAAGCAGTGACTATAACGGCATCCACCCCACGTTTGCGTTTTGCCAGCATATCGAGGATGGTGTCGTCAGCGTAGCCGTCGATGATTACAAGCGTTTCCTGTGCCTCGCCAATAATCTTGACGATAAGGCTGAAAGCGTCGTAAATTTGACCCTTGAAGAATATGCCCTGTTGCGGAAGCGTTGGGGCTTGCACAAGGTCAAACAATTCATCGAACTTCTTGTCATGTTCCAGCAGCTTGTATTCAACATGGGTCAAACGTTCAAATGTGGGGGCATATGCCGATATAAATCGCCGCATTTCGACAAAAGCATTCATTATGCCAATAGAAACCTGAACGGCAATTTTGTTTTTGAGTATCCCTGAGAGCATAGCTATGCCCTGCTCTGTATAGACATAAGGGAGGTATCTACGCCCACCGCTGCCTTGCGGTTTTGAGGTTTCATTTTGCAACCTCAAACGCTCAACGCCCTCGTATTCTTCTGTTGTCAGGCGAAAACGGAAGTTTTCGGGAAACCTGTCCTTGTTCCTGGTAGCCGCAAGGTTGATGCTTTTTGTTTCGTACCCATACAGCATTGCCACGTCGCTGTCGAGCAGAACCTGCGTATCTCTGACCGTGAGGATCAGGCTTTTTATATCCGGTGTTTGCGAAACAATTAGCTCATCCATAGATACATTTTATCACGCCCCGCAGTATCTGTCATATCCTTTTCGGTCACAAAGATGAGCATCAATGCAGCCGCATAAAACTGAATGCCGATACATATTGAGAGCCGTTTGTTCTGATTGGGAGCAAGCGGCTTTCTGTATTTCCTCCCGGAAATGCGTACATAGCCGTTTTCGCCCAATCCGGGGCGAGGGCGGCTAAATCTATCGAAAGGAGGAAACCGCAATGTCAAACGCAAAAGTCATAGCGATTTGCAACCAGAAAGGCGGCGTGACGAAAACCACGACCACGGCGAATTTGGGGATTGGACTGGCTATGCAAGGGAAAAAGGTGTTGCTCGTTGACGCAGACCCGCAGGGCGATTTAACAACTGCGCTCGGCTGGCCGGACAATGAAGCATTGCCCGTCACCCTTGCCACGGTTATGTACAACATCATCAAGGACGCGGACTTCGAGCATTACGGCGGGATTTTGCGCCACGGCGAGGGTGTTGACCTGTTGCCGTCCAGCATCGAGTTGTCCGGCATGGAAATGACCCTTGTAAACGCCATGAGCCGCGAATTTACCTTGCGCGAGTATCTGAACCGTATCCGGCACGGCTACGACTATATCATCATTGACTGTATGCCGAGCTTGGGCATGATTACGATTAACGCCCTTGCCGCCGCCGACAGCGTGATAGTCCCCGTGCAGGCGCAGTATCTACCCGCCAAAGGCATGACGCAGCTCATGAAAACAATCGGCAAGGTGCGGAAACAAATCAATCCCGCCTTGAAGATTGACGGCGTTCTGCTTACCCTTGCCGATATGCGTACCAATCTGGCGAGAGCCACAGCGGACACCCTGCGGCAGCAGTACGGAAGCGTCCTCAAAATCTACAAGACGCAGATTCCCATAGCCGTGAAAGCCGCCGAAATCAGCGCAGCCGGACAAAGCATTTACGCTTATGACAAAGGGAGCAAGGTTGCACAGGCGTATGCCGATTTCACAAAGGAGGTGCTTGCCGATGGCGAACGGAATAAAGCTAAATCTGCCCTCAGCAGATAGCCTCTTTTCCACACAGGAGGAACGCGACGACGAGAAGCGCGAACGAGTTATTGACCTGCCTTTGTCCGAAATCAGCGACTTTACCAATCACCCATTCAAGGTGAAAATGGACGCTGAAATGCTGGAAATGTCCGAGAGCGTAAGGCAGTACGGCGTGTTAGTCCCCGGTCTTGTCAGACCAAAAGACGGCGGCGGTTATGAAATGGTTGCAGGACACCGCCGTAAAATGGCAAGCGAGATTGCAGAACGCGGCGAAATGCCTTGTATTGTCCGTGATTTAACGGACGATGAAGCCACTATTATTATGGTGGACAGCAATTTGCAGCGGGAAAGAATCCTGCCGAGCGAAAAGGCTTTTGCTTACAAGATGAAGCTGGACGCTATGAAGCGAAAGGCAGGCAGACCAAGCAAAGAAAATTCGCGCCCAGTGGGCGCAGATTTAATTGGGATAAGGTCTGATGACCTACTTGCCGAAAATAGCCCAGATAGCGCACGGCAAATTCAACGCTATGTCCGCTTAACTGACCTTCTCCCCGAATTGCTTGAAATGGTGGACAGCGCGGAGTTGCGCGAAAAAGACAAGCCGCAAATCGCCATGCGCCCCGCCGTGGAACTGACCTACCTGCCGAAAGAACAGCAGCAATTCGTGCTAGCTGCCATTGGAAGCGAGTGCTGTACGCCATCACATGACCAAACGCTCAGAATGAGGGAAAAGTCAAAAGAGGGCGAGTTGGATATGGACGAGGTTCTATCCATCATGCAGGAGGAAAAACCCAATCAAAAGGAACAGTTTAAGATTCCGCACGAAAAACTCAGCC
>JAIRPQ010000131.1 GCA_031256875.1 Eubacteriales Family XIII. Incertae Sedis bacterium
GCGCCGCAGTCCACCCACGTAGGCCCGCTCCAGGTCTCGCTTGCTTCGTCATACACGCCGCCCATATCGAGGTCGGCGTTCAGATAGACCGTCGCGCCCTTGAAATCGTCGGCGGGTACGGGATTGCCTTTCCTGTCGGTGCCGCGTCCGGCCACGAGCGCCGAGAACCCCGCGAGCTCGGCGGGCGTATTGATATAGTATTTCGTCGCGCTAGCGCCGCCTGCATTAAAGTAAAATCCACAGTCATAGCTCCCGTCCCATGGGGATGGGTCAGCGGCATAGGTCACATCCTTGTTTTGCCCCCCCCCCCCACATATTTCCAACAGGGGACAGACCGGTAATCAAGCATACCGCGAGGGCGATACACAGCGAGAGCCGAGCCCACCTTTTTAAGTTGGGTTTAGATTTTGTTATAAACATTAGCTTTCACCTCCTCTGGCGTACCCCGTACGCCTTGCACAAAAAACTGTTATGGCTGAATGCCCTTAGAAAAAACGAACGCGCCGGCCTTCCGCAATATGTTCTACTGTGCTTTCTCGGCCAACGCTTTTGTCTGTTATACCCCTTTGGCTTTTGTTTGTCAAGCAACATAAGCAACAAATTTTGACTATTCCCATATTCGCAATTTTCACACTATTTTCACATTTCCTCACGCGCTTTTCAATTATTCATCAAGTTTTTCACATAATTACTGCGATATTATCTGTGTTGCCAGAAATTGCTGTAATGTAAGCGTCATGTGTCTGTTATCTGTTTTTCGTTGAAATTTACTGGTTTTCAGCTATAATTAGGTTCATGGAAAAGAATAATATCATCAAATCGGCTATATCTTCTATAAAAACCAAGACTTCCGTGCGCATGGTGCTGGCTGTCGCGCTCGCGGTGGCGCTCGCGTCGAACCCTTTCGGCGGCGGCAAAGGGGGCAAGGGGATGGACGCCGACTCGGGAGCGGCCTACGGCGCGGACACGTCCGCCATCGCGGATCATGTGATAAGGGTGCATCTGTCGTCATTGGGCGCACCCGCCTCCATCAACGCCACGGTAACGGGCGCATATACGGTCGGCGGCAGCGGAACGGCTGTTTCAGGCGCTGTTACCATCGCGGCGAGCGGCACCTCCGGCATCAGCCTGACCGCCGGCGGGACATCCTACGCGCTGGGCAAGGACGTGCTTCTCAAATCGCCTGACATGAAGGTCAGCAGCTATATATCGCTGGGCGGCCGCAACTATTCGGGCGACCTGCGCGTCATCAACAAGGGCGGCGCGCTGAAGCTCGTGAGCCACGTGGACATCGAAACCTATGTCATGGGCGTAGTTCCATACGAATCAGGCAACAGCAGCAGCTATATGGAAGCGTTGAAAGCGCAGGCGGTGGCAGTGCGGACCTTCGCGCATTTCTTTATGAACAGCCGCAACAGGGCTTCGCAGGAACATGATATCGTGAACACGACGGCAGCCCAGGTTTACAACGGGTACAACTCTTCGTACGGGAACGCGAACGCAGCTGTAGCGGCTACGTCCTGCCAGATACTCCAAACGCCGTCCGGCGGCACAGTGCTGACCTGCTACAGCGCGGCAAACGGCGGATACACGGAATACCCGAAATCGGCGGGCGTGACCATCACGAATTTTCCGTATCTGCCCTACAGGGAGGACCCCTACGACCTGGCTTATTCGCTGTCCCATCCGGAATACAGCGCGGCCTTGACCATACCTAAGTCGCTGAAAGTATCCGACCTGAAGAAAAAGGGGGCGCAGCCCTACGCCATGCTGCGTTCCGCGATGAGGAGCGCCGGCGCGGATCCCGCAAAGCTGCCGTCAAAATCAAAGGTCAGCGTCAAAAAAATAGTCCTGACCCACCCGCGCTACGACGACAACGGCTCGCCGAGGGCATACACGGGCGCGAACTTCACGCTGAAGATTCCCAAGAGCGGCAAGAAGCCCGCGCGCACCATCACCGTCAAATTCGGCCCCTATACCGACGCGAACGGCGTGAGCCGCCCCTTCCTGAACGACAAGCTGGGGCTGGCCAACAAGTCGAAGTTCTCGATGCTCTATCTGAGAGGGGACAGCGACAGCTATCTGATGGCTTCCGTCAGGTTCGGGCATTCAGCGGGGTTGAGCCAGGTGGGTGCGTACCAGATGGCCACGGAAGGCATCAGTTATAAAGGCATCCTGAATTTTTATTATTTGGCGGGCAGCGAGACGCAGCTGATCGCGAAAGACTGGCCCATCGACAACGGCGTTGTCAAAGGGCCCGCGCCTGTCGGCGACGACCCCATACCGGTCATCGGCACGGATAGGCCGCCTGATGAAAAAAAATCCGTCTACCCGTTCAAGGCCAAGGTGAAGATAGATTCCGGCTCACTCACGGTGCGGTCAGGCCCAGGCAACAAATACAAGAAGGTCGGTGCCATCAAGAACAACCACAAAATAACGATCAAGGGCGCGAAGGGCTCCTGGTACAGAATCTCCTACAAAGGCAAAAAAGCCTACGTAGCAAAACGATACGTGAAGAAAATCAAATAATAAAAGCCCTGCGGAAAATCGGCGCTAACGAATGATAAGACGCGATGGATTTTTCGCAGGGCAAGGCGCGTGAGCTGCGACGCGCGGAGCGTACTTGAAGTACGTGAGCACGGCGCGGCGAGCAGCAACGCAGCCCTGCGGAAAATCGGCGCGTCTTTTGTTTGCTATAATCCCACCGGTTGCGTGTAGTTCCACCGCCTCTCCACCGCCTCAATCACCCGCAGCGCCCCTTCGTAGCCCGGATTCGCCGTACGGATTTTCGCCGCCAGCTGCTCCATCGCGGGCTTCGCGCCTGTGACGCTTTTCTTCTCGGAGAGCTTCGCGAGCATGGGAACGAGAGCCTGGCCGTATGCGCTGTGCGCACTCTCCCGCGCACCCTGCTCCCCGTAGACAACACGCACCCCCTGGTCCGCCGCGCTCACGAACACCATGGCCGGCGAACGGAATATGCGCTCGGCGGACAGGAGCATGTCCTGAGCCTCGTATATTTTCCGCACATAGCTTTTGAGTGCGCGGAACACGCGGTAGAGATCCCCGTGAAAATTATATTCGGCAAAACTGACATAGCCCTCGGTGCGGTAAATCAGCTTCGTTTGCCCGCGGTCATCCACGACTGTCACGGGCAGCAGATACCCGCCGCCCAGCGAACTGCCGCGCTCCAGCGCCATCCGCTCATGCCTGTGTAGATATCCGTCCGGCAATTCTATTGTAAGCATAACTATTACTCCTTTTCATTACCGCCGCCGCCTGACGAGCGCGGGCGACAAAATTTTTTACAGAGCCGTCACTGTCCGCCGCATTTTGCACATTTGCTGTACCCTTTCCGCTTCGCGTCGTCCTCGCTCATCGAAATCACGTACCGCTCCACCACATAGCAGCTCCCGAGGTGGTACACGCCCCCCGCACGGCGAAACACGTAGACCAGCGTACCGTCGGCCGACCCGCTGGGTTTGCAGAGCTTGCACGACGAGTAGCGGCCACGCACGGACCCGCTTAGCAAGACTTCGCACGGCTCGTTTTTTATATACGCGCAGTTCTCGCCGTGGTACCTTTCGCCCGCGCGGGGAAACACCCAGACCGTGTGCGAATCCTTGCCGTTCTCCATCTCCGAAAACGGCATATGCCGCCCCGCGTTCGAACCGCCTACGAAGGCGCGGCACAGCATGGTTTCGCTGCCGCTCAGACCGCGCGCAAAAATATGCGGTATGCCGAGTTTGGCAGTGTAGGTAACGGACGCGCCTATCAGGTGCGTGTAACCCCTGCCCGAAGTCGCCGATGCGTACGGCGCGTGGAACAGCGCGGGCGATACCTCGGCCGTGCCTATCTCGCCTTTGTTCTCCGATAGTATGCGCGACTCGACCGCGCCTTTGTACTTGGCCGGCATATAGGACAGCACGGCATCGGCGGCATAGCGCCGCGTTTCGTCCGCAAGCGAGCTGTAGACGTTCTCGCTCAGCGCCGAGAAGCGGATAAGCCATCCGAGAGTCAGCACGCCTATGATGAACAACGGCAGGAATATAGCCGTTTCGACGGCCAGCGACCCACGCCTGCCGTGCCGAATACGCTGCGCGATGGGCCGCGCGAAAAAATCTCTGCGCAGTCTCGCTCCCGCTGCCGGCCCGCGCCTGCCGCGCCGCAGCCTCCCGTCAATATTTTTCCGTGTATTCAAAACTGTCTCCTCCCACTTCCGCAGTGAACCTGTATCCCACGTAATATTCGCGCATGAGGAAGTCCCTGTTGTAGTTCGCTTTCATGTCTATCTGAATGAGGTCCATCACGCGCAGCAGTTTCTTTTCCCGATCCATCAGGAATAACAATATCCGCAGATAGTCCTCATAGCTCTGACCGGATCTGTCCGCCGGCTTCATCAGCTTGCCCGTGAACAGCCCGTCCACCGCCTTGGTGCCGTCGGTCAGCGCCCACTGCGCGGGCGTCTTGACGAACGCAACGTTCATGCCCGCTTCCATCAGCCCAATGTCGTTCTTCGTCTCCGCGCCCGCCCACAGCTCTGTGACCGTGACCCGCGCTATCTCCTCGCCGATGCCCGCCGCCGCCGCGAACGGCGCGGCTATTTCCTCTATCTGCGCCATCTTTTTGGGGTCGGTGAGAATGGCTAGGTTGTTCGCGGCCATCCGGATGAGTACGAGCTTCGTCTTGACGCTGTCGTAGTTCGCGCGGTCGTTCATCTTGCCCGAAAGTATATACTCCGCTTCCGCGTCGAAAAACGAATCGTCCTCGCTCACGCCGTCGTTCGCGTGTCCGAAAACGGCCAGGATATACTGTGAGGTCAGGACATCCTTGGTGGCGCTGTCCGCAAGCGACGACAGCCTGTCGGGGGACAGCGCCGATACGTCCGGAAACGACCAGCCCAGTCCGGCCGATGGTAGGCTATCCGCCACGCCTTCGTTCCTTAGCGTCCTGTTTTCGTGGCCGCTCAGCGGGTCCGAAAAATTTTTCCCCGCGCCGCTCCCGCGCTTCTTGCCGGACTTTCCCGCGAGCTTTTCGGCGGTTTTGGCGAGCGCGGCGTCGCGCAGCTGCCCCTCGAAAATGTCCGCGTCCATTACGGAAAATTCCTTCAGATTCGCTTTTATTTTACTTATTTCAATATCGAACAATTTCACGCTTTTGCCCGAGGCGGCAAAAGGCAGATATGCTGTTTTGTCTTTTCTCAGGCTCGCGCCCGCGTAGAACATGAGATCCTTCTCAATGCGCCCCTCATCGCCGCGGAACGCGAACAGCCCATATTTTTTCAGCAGCTCCGTGTCGTACTCGCTGAGGACAGACCTGCCCGCCGCGCCCAGGGCGGCGTCGGCGTACGAAGCGCCCGAGACGGCCTTCGCACCCGCGAACAGGCACGCTACCAGCACGAGCATCCCCGCGAAGGCAATCGTGAGAAGCACCGCCGCGCTGCCACGCCGCGCCCTGCCCGCTTTTCTATTTACGCAACGCTTCACGTATCCCTCCCGTTTCCTTGATGGCGTAAGCCCTCGAGCTCATGCCCACCTTCACTTTGCGCACCATGCGGCCCGCGCCGTATTTCGCCGAGACCGAGCCCTCAGCCGTGCCCACGCCGCCCGAATTGCCCGCGCCGAGCCTGACCTTCTTCGCGAAGGATGCCGCCCTGTACCGGTCGTACCCCGTGCCGCCGTCCGCGTTGATATCGGTCACGCCCGACAGCCTGCCGCTCTCCGCCCTCACCGCCATATGCAGATGGGACTGGAGCGACGCGATGGAATACATGTCAATCATCACGTAGATGACGAACATGACGCACAGCACCATGATCGGGAAATAAATGGCGGACTCTACCATCGCCGAACCGCGCCGCCGCGTGCGGAACGGCGAGAAGCGCCGGACCCTCGCGGCTTCGCTCCGCCGCCGGACGCGGGAGGGGGCAGTATGCCCCACTCTCCCTGATTCCGGCATAGCCGTTTTGCGCCGCTTCGTCACGAGAACGACCCCACGCTCAGCTTCGCAAACACATCTTGCACGAAAGTTTTTATATTCGACCTGAATATCAGCCCTATGAGGATGGCTATCGCGACAAGTATCGCTACCTGTACCAGCTCCATCCCGCCCCGACTGGCGTACATCCTGTTCACTGCCGCCACGTGTATCCTTCTTACCAATGTTTTCATCTCGCTCTCCTTTTCATAAAATAATATTGCTGCGGTAACTGTAATCTATGCCTTATCCCTGCATTTCAAACGCGGCGGGCGCCACTGTTATGATAATAATAGCGCCGAGCTGCAATGCCATCGGGAAGGTCAACTTGGTTTCGGCGAGTCGCCCTCTCTCCTCGGCCCGTTTTTTTCGCATGGCGCGGAGCATGCCTTCCTCTTGCATGAGCTTGTCCGCCAGTGCGCTCCCTTTGTCTATATTGTCGGCGAGTATCGAACTGAACCGCATGACTTCGCGCTGCCCGCTCCTAACGGCAAGGTCTGAAAACTCCGCCGCCAGCGAGGTATTCGCGCCCCTGATTCGTTCTTCCATGGCGAGCAGTTCCTCGAAAAACACCTTTTCCTCGCCCGCCCTCCTGCGCTCGCGATAGTCGTCGGCAATCTTAGCTACCGCGGCCGTCACGACAAGTCCGGCGTTCAGCAGCAAAAGCAGCTTGGCTAGGAAGTCGGGGAAATCCCTCTTGATGCCTTCGCGCATCTTCGCCACGGCCTTATCCATACCCCTGTACCTGTTCCGGTATACGAACACGCCCAGTATCGGCAGCAGGAACAGCGCGGCCACAGCGCCCGTTTCGCGCGGCTTCGACCATTTCATCTCAATGCCAGACACGGTGCTGGCGGGCAGGCTCACTGAGAAGCCGTCATTGCCGGTCGAAATGTCCGAGATGAGACGGCCAACGCTGGTCTCAAGGTCGCGCGCAAAATCGTGCTTTGCCTCCGGAGTCCCCATGGCCGCTTTCAGGACGATGCTGTCCACCTGATCCCCGAGCGTGATATCCGCTTCGAGCGACACTTCCTCGCCTGCCTTGCCCTCTATAAGGTTGACGTGGCCATCGTCCGATATCATCTCCGGACGGTTCGAGCGCCAGCTGATGACAGCGCCCGTCTTTTCGTCCATACTGGCCAGCGAGAGGTCGCTTGTGATATTTTTCAAGCTCGCGTTCCCGTCCAGCACGGACTTCGGCAGGCGAGATTTCAGGTCGTCTATCGCGGAGGCCGTCTCCTCCGGCGTGAGCGCCCTCGGCTGCACCGCCACGGAAACCTTGTGCTCCACCGACTCGCCGCCGTATTTCGCTTCGAGACGCGCGTCGATATACCTGATGCCGCCGCCTATGCCGCCCCTTTCGACGGGGGCGATATCGCCCGTGTCCGAAAGCTGCCCGATGGCCGCGGCAGCGCAGACGGCAAGCGCCAACGCGAGCATCAGGTAGTACGAGGCCGTCTTTTTGCGAAGCTCGCCCGCCAGCGCCATCGCGTCGCCGCTCATCCTCGCGCTCCCATATATGCGCGACATCTCCGACGCGTCGCCCGTTATCCTAGCGGGCATGGCGGCGAGAACCCGATCCATGAAACCGCGTCCCTGCTTGGAATTTTTAGTAATAATTGATTTATTATCCATCAGCGCCCCGCGCTCCTTGCGGGCCGTGCGTTCCATCCGCGCCTTGCGTTCATTGCCAGCAGTGCGTCCAGTCTGCGCCTTGCGTTCCTTATTAATTATTCCCATCGTCACACCTCGATATCCGTTATTTTGCTGCTCCAGTAGAATGCCGCGCCCATCACGGCAAGGCACAGCGTCATGACGAGCATGCCGGCCGCGTTGCCGTAGAGCGGGGCTATATAGTCAGGCGACGAAAGCCCCAGGAACACGAGTATGAGCGGCGGCAGTATCGCGAGTATCTTCGCTTCAAAACGCTTCTGCGACGTGAGGGTGGCTATCTCGTTCCGGACCGTGAGCTTGTCCATGATAAGCTCGGTGGCGCGGCGCACCGCCACTATCGTGTCGCCGCCCGTGGTCAGGCACGTGAAGTACACATCCACAAAACCTTCGATGTCCTCGCTCGCGCTGCGCGCCGCGAAGTCGAACAGCACCTCGCGCTCGCTCTCGCGGCCCGACGTCAGCCTGCGGACGATGAGCGATATTTCCTTCATTATAGGCGCGTTCTCGTCGTAGATGACCGCGAGGTTTTTCTCCGCTTCGGAAAGAGCTTCGGTCATCTGCCGCCCCGTCATGAACGACGAGGAAAGCGATGCCAGCAGATCCTTGAACTGCGCGGACAGCGCGAGCCGGCGCCGAGCCGACAGATACGCGCGGTAATATTTTTTGCACGGCAGAGCCGCGAGCGCAAGCAGCGCCGCCGCTATGAGATTGTGGTAGAACAGCATTCCGAGCGCGGCCGCCGCGCAGCAGGCCACGATATAGTAGCGGCGCGTTTCCTTCGCGGACATCTCGTATTCACGATAGTCTGTCATCGCCGCGTCCGCATTCTCCGCAAACCCTTCCTTCGGAAAATTATTCGATAATCGCTTTTTCATGAATCTTTTTTTCATGGAAGCTCCCTTCCTTTCACCTGCAGTTTTGACGTATCCTCCAGCCGGTTTCCCGTGCGGATAAGGCCCCGCCCCGCGGCGTAACAAAACAGCGGGTTCAAGTCGATTTCGCCGTCCGTCATGCCCGTTATCTCGGAAATTTCGAGCACGGTGCGCGCGCCGCCCGGCAGCCTGCCGAGATGCACCATGATGTCTATGCCCTCTGTTATCTGGCGCCTTATCGCCGCGACCGGAAAGTCGGCCGCCTGCAGGAACATGGCTTCGAGGCGGTACAGCATTCCCTGCGGAGAATTGCCGTGCCCCGTGCTGAGGCTTCCCGCATGGCCCGTGTTCATCGCCTGAATCATGTCCAAGACTTCCTCGCCGCGCACCTCGCCCACGATAATCCTGTTCGGGCGCATGCGCAGGCTTGCCCTGATGAGCTGCCGCATATTCACTTCGCCGCGTTCCTGCGCGTTCGCGCTTCGGCACTCCATACGCACGAGGTTGTCGATGCCGCGTATCTGCAGCTCCGCCGAGTCCTCTATTGTAATAATCCTCTCGCTGCTCGGGATGAAGCCCGCGAGCGCGTTCAAAAACGTGGTCTTGCCCGAGCTGGTGCCGCCGCTGATGAATATGTTGTAGGCGCATTCCACGAGCACCGAAAGGAACTCCGCTGCCTCGGCCGTAATAGAGCCGAAGCCGAGCAGGTCGTCCATGCGGATGGCCGTTTCGGGGAAGCGCCTGATGGTGAGAATCGGGCCGTTCAGCGCGACGTTCTTGTATATGGCGTTCACGCGCGAGCCGTCCTCGAGCCGCGCGTCGAGAATCGGCGAGAGCTCGTTTATCTCCCTGTGGACGCGGGCGGCAATGCGGCGTATCAGCTCCTCCAGCTCATCCACGTTCTCGAACCTGATATCGGTCCGCTCTATATTCCCCTTCCGCTCGATGAACACGTCCTCCGTGCCGTTCACCATTATCTCCGACACGGACGGGTCGTCCGCGATGGGCTGGAGCACACCGAGGTCGCGGCGCGTTCGGCAGAACACCGTATCGACCACTCTGATTTTCTCCGATATCGTGAGACCCGTACACGCCGAACCATGAACGGCCGCGTCCTCGATGCGCCCCATGACATCCTCGTCGAGAAGCTCGCCGCCGCGCGACCGGATATATGCGCGGGCTTCCGACGTGAGCGCCGACACCGCTTCATCGTATCTCCTTCTGCGCGGGTTTTCACGCGCGCTCCCGCGCGGCGGGATTCCGCGCTGCGATATTCCACGCTGCGGGATTCCGCTCTGCGGATTTTCGTGCCATAAAGAGCGCGTCGCGCCGGGCCTCGTATTCTCATGCTGCAAAGATTGCATCGTAACCTCCTGTATCTTCGTCCTCCGCGATTTCGGCGGCGGAATCGATATCGGCATCGCCGTCCCCACCCGCCAAAACCTTATCCGCAAGCTCCTTTATCCCCGTGCCGAATGCGGTCGCAAGCGATATGGATATGCGCTCGCCGTCGTGTTCAAACGCGTACGGGTCATCACAGATACCGATACAGCGTTTCGGCATCTGCATATCCGGTTCCGGCGGCTGCCTGTTCACAACAAAGCAGGCCCTGTCCGCGTCCACGCCAAGCCAGCCGGCAATGCCTTCCGCGCCCGCGCTGCCCGTGCCTCCCGTGCCCGCGCTGCCTACGCCGCCCGCGCCAGAGCCGCCCCAGCCGGAACCGTCAGTCCCCTCATTGCCGCTCGTGCCTTCCGCGCCCGCAATCCGCGACTTCACTCCGCCGTGCCTCATCACGAACAGCGCTGCGGACGAATCCGCCATCCATTCCGCCGTATCCTCGCCTATACACGAGCCCCAGTCGATGAAAACAAAATCGGCGCCCAGGTCGCACGACAGTTCGCGCACGAAACGCCCCAGCGCTTCGCCCGAAAGTTCGCGCAGGCGCCCCAGCCCAACAGTCGGCACAAAGCGCGAAACGCCGTAATCGTCGCGCGATATGAAATGAAGGGCGGACGGAATGGATTCGCGCCCTTCGCCCGCCCGCAAAAAATGGAACATGAACGCGGATACCTCGCTGCCGCCCGACATCGCCGCGGACACGCCGAGATATGGCGACTCGAAAGCTTCCATGCTCAGATAGAGAATGTTCTTCGCGCGGTATGCGGACAGCTCACCCGCCAGCCCCAGCGCAATGCTGCTCGCGCCGGCCCCGCCCTCAAGACCGAGGACGGATATGACCTCCGCCGAACACGATGCGAGCGGGCGCGCGTGAGCCATGCCCCCCGCGCCGCGTGATACCGATCCGGCTATCCGTGCTTCGCCGCAGATGCGCCCTACCCCCGCGTATTTGTCCACGGCCGCAAAGGGCTTGCCGCCATGTTCCGCTTCCGCGCCCGCGGTCGGGAGGCCGCCATATTCCGCGCAGCGGCACTCATCTGTCAGAAGCACGCAGCCCTGGCCAGCGCCATGGCAGATGTCTATCGGAAGCGAACCGCCGGACGGCGAACCTTCGCTTGCACCAATCGGAAGCGAACCGCTGGACGCCGAGCCTTCGCTTGCGTCTATCAGCAGCACGCAGCCGCGCCCCGCGCAGCGGCCGGCGCGATATTCCTCATGCCCCGCTACGCTGACACTGACATCGCGCTGGGTAGCCGCCGTCGCGCCGGCAAAAGCCTTCGCGTACTCGCGGTCATCCGTTATTAGCATTAATCTCAATAATCTCTCCATAGTTTCACATTATACTATTAATTCCTTTTTATGTCAATACATGAATTAATTTTATTTTCCGCTCGGCAATACCATATGACCTCGCTCGACATAAAATTATAATTACAAGCATATTTTAGAATCATTTAAGGTATCAGATTTATAATAAAATCACGCGGTCGCGTATCGCCGTAAGGCATGTGAGCCAAGACCGGCATTTTTTCGATAGTACGATACATATAAAACTTTATAAACATAGGCTTGTATTTTTATAGAGCAAGGGAAGCGCTGATTGCTGCCGGAACAATGCGGCGGCATGTATGCCTTACGGCCATTGCGCGATACCGCTATTTATTCGCATTATATTATTGAATTTACGATTTGTAAGGAGGGTCGATATGCAAAAGACGATAAGCAAAAATACTGTATTCTGCCTGCTCGTGGGCGCAATGATGGTCTATGCGATGCAGGCGTTCAACCAAATACTGGCGACTGGGCTGCGGCCGGACAGCTTTGCCGTGCCCGTCGTCCAGTTCATATGGCTGGTGCCGCTGGCCATCGCCGTCCAGATGTTTGTCGCGAGGAGACTGGCTCGGAAGATAGCCTTCGCCGTCTCGAAGCCGAGGCTATGCGCAAAAGGCGCGGCAGGAATGCGCCTGCCTATCCGGATAGCCACGGCCTGCCTGATGTGCCTGGTGATGGCGCTCATAGGCACGCTCGCGTTCGCGCGTGACAATCCGGATCCGCTGTGGCTGAAATACCTCCGAACGCTGGCAACCAACCTCCCGATGGCGCTGGCATTCCAGCTGCTGGTAGCGGAGCCCGTGGCAAGAGCCGCCGCGCGGCTCGTGGAGCGCTGCGAGGCCAATATACGCCGCCAAGATGCAAGGCGCGAAACAGACAAAATACCCTCCGAAAAAGGGCGCTGAACGCCGCTGCATTTATCACGCTGCAAGACTAAATTCCACTCGGATATCCGCTAGTGGAATTTAATAATTCATTTTAGCCAAATGAAGAAGCGTGTATTCTTCTATTTACAATTAGTGTAGAATAGAGTATAATATCAATGTACTCGGAATATCTATGCACATGAGGTAATGAAGAAATGACATTCAGCGAATACTTGAAGGGCTACTACGGCGTTGGCGAGCCGATATATGTGGCAGAGATTGCCTTTAAAAATTACTCACGCCCGTGGATTTTTAAGGAGCTGAAAAAGCTTGTTGAGAGCGGCGAAATCAAACGCTTCGACACAGGGATCTATTATTTCCCACGCAAAATGCCTTACGGCGATGCACACCTTGACCCGCGAAAGGTTGTGCAGCGGCGTTTTTTGTCAAACGGAAACGAAGTTTACGGATATGTAACGGGCATTTCTCTCTTGAATATGGCGGGGCTTACCACGCAGGTTCCCAATCTGCTTGAACTTGTCACCAACAATGAAACCACGCGGGTTAGGGATATTCGCGTTGGCCATCAGCGTATTCGCGCAAGGCGAAGCCGCACGACAGTGACGAAGAATAACGTGAACGCGTTGCAATTCTTGGACTTGATGAACATTATCACCCCGAAAAATCTTGATGAAACTGAGCGGCATATGCTACAAAAATATATCAGGTCATCCGGTGTGACGCGTGACTCGGTGGTACAATACGCAGGATATTTTCCAGCGCGGGCGATGAAAAACATGATCGAAAGTGGTGCGGCTTATGATCTTACATGAAAATAAAGACTTCTTCACGCAGGTGCTCACGGACACCGCCGCGTTTCTTGGTCTTAGTGACACTGGTATTGTGGAGAAAGATTATTTCGTCACATTTTTTCTTCAAAAACTAGCCAAAAGGCAGCCGGACGTGATATTCAGGGGTGGCACATCGCTGTCGAAATGCCATAAGCTCATCAACCGTTTTTCTGAAGATATTGATTTGAATTTGGATACTGAAGCGTCCAAGCTCACCGAGGGACAGCGGAAACGTTTGAAACAGGACATTATATCCATTATAGAGGACGCGGGATTTGTACTGGAAAATCCAGAACAAATCCGTAGCCGTCGGGATTTTAACCGCTTTCTGATTGGCTATCCATCGGCTTCTCCTGTGCCGTTTCTTAAACCGCATTTGATTGTGGAAACAGCAGTTTGCATTAAGTCATTTCCCACAAAAACAATGGAAGCCGCAAGCCTTGTCTATGATTTTCTTGCGGCACAAAACGCGACCCAAGAAATTGAAAAGTGCGGTCTGTTCCCCTTTTCAGTCAAGGTGCAGTCCATTGAGCGCACATTCATTGACAAGGTATTTGCTATCGCGGATTATTATCTGGATGGCCGCGTGGACATGCACTCGCGGCATATTTATGATCTGTACAAGTTATATCCGCATATCGCTTTTGATGATACCTTCAAGCAGTTAGTAGCCGAGGTGTGCGAGGTGCGAAAGTCTCATATCACTTGTTTGTCGGCGCAGGATGACATTGATTTACCGAGGCTGCTAAGAAAAATAGTAAGCGAGGATTATTTCAAGGCAGACTATAATCAGATAACAGGCACCCTTCTATTTGAGGATTCTCCCTATGAAAATGCGATAACTGTGATACAGAGAGTTTTAGATGACGGCTGCTTTGCATGATTTTATGCCATAATAATAACCTGCCCCTATTACAGCAATCGCTGCAACAGGGGCATATTTCGCTTTGCCTTAGCTATCTCAAAGATGAACCTCAACGGCTATATCCTCCCACTGATACGGATATACGAACACCTCTAAAAACCGTCATCATTATCATCATCGATAGTGGGAATAAAATCGGTGTTCGCAAAATCGAAAAGTTTTTCCTTTTTGATAATGGCACGCATTGTTTACCGTATATGTTGCCCTGAAAACGACACAAATTTCTTTCATATGGACACACTGCTCCCTTGACTTGCCAAATAAACATACCGTTTCATGTTGTACGCCAAATTATTTATGGCAATCACGTATGTGGCACGTTCAATGCCGATACATCTGACAATGTAGCCTCCGATTGAAGTTTTCATGAGCCCGAAAATACGCTCTACCCTTGCTCATATCCTTGATTTTTCGCGGTTCAACAATTTCTGCGTTTCCGTAAGAGATTTCCCTCTGTATCCTCGTTCATGTATATTTATATCAATTTTTTTCGCCTTCCTGCGGATTCCCGCATATGCGACGAGCGAAGTCTGCGTATATGCACTGTCGGACGCCCATCCATACCGGAAACCTCTTTTCTTGTTGCTGACTCCAAGGTCGACCTAAAAGTTCCCACTCCACCATTTCCGACACCTTTTCAAGCGGGTCACCCATTTAGCTGAGCCTGCCCAGCCGACTGTATTCAGCCATAAAATCCATCTGCTCTATAT